>JAZQRG010000027.1:0-4899 GCA_045629445.1 Mycetocola sp.
GACTCGAGAACCTCGTGCATCGCCTGGTGAAATTCGGGTTCACCCGCGTTCCTGGCCACTGCCGTCTGATAGACCGCGGAAAGAGCTTCTGAGCTGGGAGAATCTTGGAACACTTTGGGGCTTTCTGATCGCACATAAAGACGAGGGCGACGCTGCCCTTATGACGCGAACGACCGCCGCTTTATGGATCAGGAGGCGTATGTCACGCGGAGAATGGCCGTTGTTCGACCGTGTTCAGTCTGAAGGCTGTGACGCCTTCCCGTCAATTTCATGCGGTCGGATCCGCCAACGGCCCCATCGCACCGCGCCAAGAAACAACCCACCGACGGCTACAGCGAGTCCTGCAAACGCCGGCAGCGCAACAGGTGAAGCGTGCCAGCCGCCCCTGACCGGAATCAGAACAGACTGCGCGCTCTGGAGGACGGAGACCTCGCGCGCACCCCCGGCACCCTCCTGAATCTCCACGGAAAAACTGCTTACGTCAGAACTCATGATCAGGCTCTCGAAGAGCGACCACCTGCGGAGAGAGTCGCGGATCTCGTCGGCATCCGGTCCGAGCAATTCACTCTCCTCGGCTGTGAACGACACCGAACGCTGCGCCTGGTTAAACCTGGCCTGCGCGTCGGCGAAAAGCAGCCCGGTACCGACAAGAAGCATCACGACTCCAGCGCTGACGATCCAACGCACCGGATGGCGGCGAGAGCGGCGAGCGGATGCCATGGGCACCTATCCCTCCAGCTCGACATCCGTGTCGTCGTCGTTGCGCTGGCGCGGCGTCCACTTCACCGCGAGGACAAAGATCACGCCGATGAGCGTGAGCACCCCGGCGATGGCGAGCAGCGGCGCAATCCCCCAGGACACCTGAACCCACATCCAATCGCTCTGCGCATCGTCGGCGCTTGACCCGCTGGAGATCTGCCCCGAGTACATCTGGGTCACCGCCCACCGGAACAGGCTCACACCGGCGATTGTCAGAACAGCGCCGATCACAGTGAGGCTGATCAGGTAGGGGTTCCGCCAGGGCGGCGCATCCGGCTCATCGTGGGTCTCGGAAGCATCGGCACTGAAGAGGTCCTCGAGTGACGAAGGAGGCACGAGGGCCTCGGTCCGGGAGAGCGTCTGCTCCGGCGCCGGAGCGACCGGCATCGGAGCCACCCGTTCGGCGGTCATTCGCTCGGGCCTCACTCGTTCGCGCGACGCTCGCAAGGTTTCCCTGGCACCGTCGTCGCCGACTGGGGGTTCATACCCGCGCTGGAACTCGGGGTTATATCGAGGATCGAAACTGCGCTCGTCACTCATCCGATGCTCCTTTGCGCGGGTGCCTGGTTCGGATTCTAGCCAGCGGATGCGATTGGCGGTACGGTTCGATCTTCCGCAGGCGCGTCGGACCCCGCCAGAAGGCCATGCAGCCACTCCCGAGCGTCAGCAAAAACCTCGTCGCTGTACTTCGGGTCGAACACAATCGGTGATTTGTCTGCCCGCGGGTATGAGCCGAGGAACATGACACCCGGGCTGAATCGCCGAACACCGAGCAGCGCGTCAGCCACCCGCTCATCGGTGATGTGTCCGTCTGCATCGATGATGAACCGGTACCGGCCGAGCGCATCGCCGATCGGCCGGGACTCGATGAGGCTCATGTTCACACCGCGGGTCGAGAACTGCTGCAACAGTTCGAGCAGTGCACCAGCGCGATCGACCGGGAGCTCGGCGACGAGACTGGTCTTGTCTGCCCCGGTCGGCTCGGGAATCTGGGTCGTCCTGCTCACGTGCAGGAACCGGGTGACGGCGTTCGGGTTGTCGCCGATGAGCTCAGCGAGCACGTCGACGTCGTATGAATCGACGATTCCGGGCGGCGCAATGGCGGCGTCTGCCAGTTCCGTTTCGAACAGAGCGGATGCCGCTGCAACGTTGCTGGTCGCGGGAATGTGCCCGTGATCAGGAAGAGTGGCATTCATCCAGTTGTGGCACTGGGCGTAAGCAACCGGGTGGGCGTTGACCACTTTCACGTCTTCGAGTTTCGTCCCGCGCCTCGCGACGAGGACGAAGTTCACGTTCACGAGGTACTCGCCGACGATGCGGAGCCCAGGCATGGTCGCGAGCGCATCCTGGGCGACGGAAACGCCGCCCTCGATCGAATTCTCAATCGCGATGACCGCTCCGTCGCTTCGCCCGGAGATCACGTCTTCGAGCGCCTCGCCGACGTTGTTGACCGATCGCCAGCTTTGGCCGACCGCCTCAGGAACCTGGGCGAGGGCGGCCTCGGTAAATGTCCCGCGTGGCCCCAGGTAGCTGTATGTTCGGAGGGGAGCCGGGGTCTGTGCCATGACAGCGAGCCTACCGGCCCGTGAAGCGAGGGCATGAGTCACTCTCGGCCACTCCCCGAACGCGGGACTGTGTTCAGGTTCGGCGAGTGGGTATGCTTTCGACGCTGGCTACGCGCGCGTACCAGGGGGAGCGGCATTCGGGGTCGTTTGCGGGGAGTAGTCGGTGTATTCGTTTGCGTTGATCGCATCGGCGATCACGAGGGGCAAGTCGGCAGTTCGTGGCGCTTCCCGTGCATCGAAAGTCGGCTCTGCGACGACGGCGCTCGCGCTCCTTCTCTCCGGCCAGGGTATGGCAGGGGATCTCTTCCAGACGCTGACCGACCAACCGGCCCGCTCACAGGCATCCGTTTCGCAGCCGTCGATGCGGGTCGTCGGGTCCCTCTCCGGGCTCGGCTTTGCCACCGATTTTGACGATGACATCGACGGGGCCGTCAATGCACTGCGGTCGCTCACCCCGCACGAAGTGGCGACTCTGTGGCCTGAGATCCCCAACGATTTCCGCGGCGCTCTCATCGAGGGAAAGGCCGACGTCATCGGCAACCTCCCTGGCGTCTCGTACGCCGACCGACACAGCGCCAACGTGTCGCGACTGGCCGACCTGCACGAGCTGGCCGAAGCCGACCTTCACCTCGCCACTCAGCGCAGCCGCTCATCGATCGCCGATCCGCAGAGCGAACTGCTCGCCGTCCAGGCGAGCGACAGGCTCGACGCTGTCAACATGCTCGTGACGCGCTTCGGCCAGGATGCGCGACACGACTCCGATGTGGAACACCAGCTCATCGAACTCGATGCATCGGTCGCTGGCCCGCCCCTCGTCGCTGTCGCGGTCGGTGACCTCGACACCGCGGCATTCGCGAGCTTCTTCGTCCCAGGCATGAACTCGAGCGTCCTTCAGCTGTCGGATTACCTGCGGGGCGTCGAGCGGATGCAGGAGGCATCCGACGACAGCGCAGCGGTGCTCTGGCTCGGCTATGAAAGCCCGGGCCCCGTCGACACCGTCTCGACGGCTCACGCCGAGGCCGGTTCGGTGCGCCTCGCTGGCGCCCTCGCCGGATACGACGCCGTCCGCGACGCCGGTGAATCCCTTGCCGAAGTGACGGTCATCGGCCATTCCTACGGATCGACGACGGCGGCCCTCGCGCTCACGAAGGGAAATTTCGGCGTCAGCTCGTTCATCATGATCGGTTCCGCCGGCGTTCCTGCCGGACTTCGAATTGACGACCTCCACGTTCGGCCCGAGCGGGTCTACGTGTCACAGGCGAGCGAGGATGCCCTCGCCGACAGCGGCCGGTTCTGGTCGGGCAGGGCCAACCCCGCCGAGCCCGAGTGGGGCGCGCAGTTCTTCGGCAGCGACGGAACAACGCTCGCAGATGGCACCATTCTGGCCGCTGTGAAAGCACACGACGCTGTGGGCGCGTCACACCACTCCGATCATGACAAGTACCTCGGCGACGGCACCGAGAGCCTCTACGACATCCGCAAGATCATCACGGGCGAGTGCCACGACATCACCCCGGACTCCCGATTCAGCAGCAAGAACGAGACCCTACTCGCCGACGGCGCCCCCACAAGGCCCTGACAGCGCCAATTCGCTGATGCCACAATGGGGTCATGAATGAGCGAGCAGGAACCCCAGCAGCAGAATCCGATCTCGTCGATGTTCCGGCGCTTCTCGAGGCATACTTCGAGCTGCAGCCCGACGTCTCCATCCCCGAACAACGCGTCGTCTTCGGCACGAGCGGGCACAGGGGGTCTTCGCTCAACACGGCATTCAACGAGCACCACATTGCCGCAACAACCCAGGCCATCGTCGAGTACCGCGCCGAGCAGGGCATCACCGGGCCGCTCTTCATCGGTTCGGACACCCACGCGCTCAGCCACCCGGCGCAGACCACGGCGCTCAAGGTGCTCGTCGGCAACGACGTCCGTGTGTTCGTCGACGAGTTCGACGACTTTGTGCCGACGCCGGCGCTCAGCCACGCGATCCTGAAGTACAACAACTCGGGTGCCGAAGAGCAGGCCGACGGCATCGTTGTCACGCCGAGCCACAACCCGCCGTCGGACGGAGGCTTCAAGTACAACCCGCCTCACGGCGGCCCCGCAGACAGCGATGCAACGAGCTGGATCGCCAACCGCGCCAACGAAATCATCGCGAACGGCATGGTCGATGTGCAGATGGCCGAGCCGAGCGCCGTCGAAACCTATGATTTCCGCACCCACTACGTCAACGACCTCGGCACGATCATCGACATGGATGCCATCCGCGATTCAGGCATCCGGATCGGCGCAGACCCGCTCGGCGGCGCGAGCGTGAGCTATTGGCAGGCCATCGCTGACAAGTACAACCTCAACCTCACCGTCGTGAACCCTCACGTCGACCCGGCCTGGGGGTTCATGACGCTCGACTGGGACGGAAAGATCCGCATGGATCCGTCGAGCTCTTTCGCCATGGCAACCGTTCTCGCCCACAAGGACGAATACGACATCCTCACCGGCAATGACGCGGATGCTGACCGGCACGGCATCGTCACTCCCGACGGCGGACTGATGAACCCGAACCATTTCCTCGCCGTCG
>JAZQRG010000028.1:0-5448 GCA_045629445.1 Mycetocola sp.
CTCGACTGGGTGCACACGGTGTTCACCGACTCATTCCTCGCCTGCCAGCTTCTGTGGGGTTCACCGGTCTCCGCCGACGACTACGTTCGTGAATGGGCGACGGCCGGCAAACTCATCGGCGTCGAGTCGCCCGCCCGGTCTGCCGCTGAACTGCGGGACCACCTTCGAAGTGTTTACAACGCCGGCACCCTCACGAGCGATGAGCGGGTCGCTGAAATCGTCGGGTTCATCCGCCGTCCACCGCTCGCGCCCGGGGCACTTCCGGTCTACCGTCTGCTGTTCGCGGGGGCTGTGGCGTCGATCCCGCGTGAGTACCGCCAGCTGCTCGGCCTTCGGCGACCCTGGTTTCCCGCCATCACGGCCACCCGCGTCGTGCTCGTCGTCATCCGACGCATTCTCGGTCCCAGATCGACATCCGAGGACGCTGCGCTTCGACGAATCGCGAGAATCCGGGCATCCGTCTAAACCACGCCAACCACTGTCGTAACACGACCCGATGCCCGTGCCTGGTTCGACACAATGGAGGCATGGACTGGCAGACACCCGAAGACACGGTCCCGTCGCGATTCATCACCGAGGCCGACCGGCGGCACGTGCTTGGCAAACCACCCGCGACCGGTGCGTGGCGTGACGGCGACCCGACGGGTTTCCGGCTGTTCGCCGACCTGGGGCCGCTCGACTTCGAGGCTGGCGGGCATCTGCCGCACGTGCGGATCGCCTACGAAACCTTCGGCACCCTCTCCCCCGGCCGGGACAACGCGATCCTCATCACCCATGCGCTCACCGGTGACAGCCACCTGACCGGTCCAGCCGGGCCAGGCCACCCGACCGCCGGCTGGTGGGAGGAGATCGTCGGTCCAGGGCTCGCAATCGACACCGACACCTGGTTCGTCGTCGCCCCGAACATGCTCGGCGGCTGCCAGGGCTCCACCGGGCCCGCCTCATTTTCCCCCGACGGTTTTGAGTGGGCGTCGCGCTTCCCCTTCACCACGATCCGCGATCAGGTACGGGCCCAGGTCGCCCTCGCCGACCTGCTCGGAATCGGGAAGTGGGCGGCGGTCATCGGCGGATCGATGGGCGGAATGCACGCGCTCGAGTGGGGTGTCGGCTACCGCGACCGGGTCGGACGTCTCGCCGTACTCGCCGCGCCTCCCCTGACAAGCGCAGACCAGATTGCCCTCAACTCGGTGCAGATCGAGGCCATCCGGATGGATCCGCTGTTCGCGGGAGGGGACTTCTATGACGCCCGCGACGGAGAGGGTCCGCACCGCGGACTCGCCCTCGCCCGGCGCATGGCCCTGCTCAACTACCGCAGCCCCACCGAACTCAACGACAGGTTCGAGCGGAGCTGGCAGTCGCCGATCAGCCCGCTCGGGGACGGCGGGAAATACGCGGTCGAGTCGTACATCGACTTCCACGGCAACAAGTTCACCCGCCGTTTCGACGCGAACAGCTACATCACGCTCGTTGAGGCCATGAACTCGCATGACATCGGCAGGGACCGCGGGGGCGTTGAGGCGGCGCTCGAACAGGTGAGCGCGACGACTCTCGTCCTCGGCATCGACTCCGACCGGCTCTTTCCGGTCGAGGGACAGGAGAGAATCGCCGCAGGCATCCGCACCGGAATCGACCATGGCGTCCCCGCCGTCATCGAATCCGAGTACGGACACGACGGGTTCCTGATTGAGCACGTCGCCGTCAGCCATCATCTTCGAAGGCTGCTCGAGGCGCCGGCGGGCTGATCACCGCAATCGCCCGCGATGGGAATCCGCGACGGCCGCGCTGGCAATATACTGCCGATCATGGCCCGTATCGAGGAGTGCTGATGAGCTCCATTCGTCGACTCCCCGCGCGGCCGGACGCAGCATGAGTCCGAAACGACTGAGTCCCGAAGAGCGGGACCGCTTCAACTGGCAACTCGCCCGATTGCTTTACCGCACAACCCGGCTCTTCGGCTTCACCGGAACGGTGATCGCCCTCATCTGCCTGTCACTTCCCGGCGCAATGGAACTGGTGAGCTACATCACCTGTCTGATCCTTCTCGCGGGCCTCGCCGTATCGCAATCCATGATGACCTACCGGCCGGATCCGCTGTGGATGATTCTGACGTACTCGATCGGACTGTCACTCATCGCCGCGATCTACATCCCCGCAAATGGCCAGCTCAACATGGCGACGGGCAGCGCAATCGCTGCGGTCGGCGCATTGGCCGTTGGCTCGATGGGAACCATCCTCGTCTCGACGTGGGGCCAGCTCGTGATGCTCGCCCTCGGCTTCCTCTCGACGGTCGGGGTCATCGTCGCGCTCAACACCGGCGTCAATCCCCGCATGCTGCCCCTCCTCGTGTACATCTCCGTTGGCTGGGGAATTTCGACGATGTTCGGCCTGTGGCTTCGATCGAGCTTTCCTCGCGTCATGGGACGGGTGGCGAGCATCGGCCGTGCCCATAACGTCGAACGCCGCGCGAGTGAAACCGAGACCCAGCGCCACCGCGATGCCCGGCTCCTGCACGACACCGTCCTCGCGACGCTCACGTTGCTCGCGCACTCCGGCGTTGGTGTCGCACCGGAGGCGCTGCGCTCCCAGGCTGAATCCGACGGCGCCCTGCTCACCCGGCTGCGGCTCGGGGAATCTCCGCAACCAAAATCGAGCGGCGAGTACACGCTGACCAACACCGCGGAACTCGCGCTTGGCGGCACGCTTGAAGCGCTCAAGAGGCGGTTCAGTTCAATGGGCCTCGACATCAACTGGCACGGTTCAGGACAACTCGGCCTCCCCGGCGCGAGGCTCGAGGCGTTCGTGCTTGCCCTCAGCGAGTGTCTCGAAAACGTGCGGCGGCACTCCGGCCAGAACGTCGCCCACGTCACGCTCAGCGATGACGGTGAAGTGGTCCGCGGTGTTGTGACGGATGCCGGCACCGGCTTCGACCCGAAGACGATTCCTGGCGGCAAGCTCGGCTTCGCCGAATCCGTTGTCGCACGGGTTCAGGACGCGGGCGGCGGAGTCCGTGTGTTCAGCGCACCGGATGCCGGAACCACAGTTGTCCTGGAGATCCCGAAATGACCCGATCGCGACCCAACCGGACGGCTGCCGCTCGCGCCTCACTGGGGACACATCAGCTCGGCACCGGAATCGCGGTCGCTGGCGCGATGATTATGTTCAGTTGCCTGTGGCGGTTCTCCCTCCACCTGGCGGTATACCCGAACCTGGGCCTCAACATCGCTGCCTGGCTTCTGCTCATTGGCGCTGCGATTGTGACCATCATCGTCGTGCGGGCGAATGGCTTCATTCTGGGCAACGCCGCATTCCGTGTTCTCATCGCGATTCTCGCCATCGTCGTCGCGATCGACCTCGCTGCAGTGTGGGGATTGAGCGAACAGGGTCTCTATCCCACCGCGGCGATCGCGGTGGGAGGCGTGTTGTTGGGAATCGTCAGCATTCGACCGGTTCGCGACGTCATCGTGGTCACAGCGGCACTCGCCGTCACGCTGACGGTGAATTTCGCGCTCAATCCCGGCCCAAGCACCCTCGCACTCGGCTCGGACATCCTGCTTGGCGCTCTTGCGATCGTGCCACCGCTGATCGGGGCTGCCATCGTCGGCTCCTACCGGCGAATGGTCATGATGGCTCTTGACCGGGTGCTCATCCAGTCGACGGTCGCCGCGCCTGCGTTCGGTGTCAGCATGCTCGAGTCCGAAGAGCTTGCCTCCATCGACCTCGAAATCGAGAGACTGTTCGATGACATCGCGAGCGGCCGTGAACCGCTCCCACTCGAGGACGAGCGCGCAGTGCGCGCCGGTGAGCTCGCGACCGAACTGCGCCGGCACCTCATCGCCGGGCAACGTCACACCTGGCTGCACCACGCCATCAGCGAGTCCGACTTCCTCTCCGGTTCCGTCGAGCTCCGAGACCCCGATTCGCTCGCCGGGCTGTTGAACCAGAGCCAGCGGGACGGCCTGCTGTCGGCACTCTGGCTCTTGATCTACGGCGAGCAGCGCACAACGAGGGAAGCAATCATTACCCTCGGCCCTTCGGTCGGGACGGGCTCAGGGCGCGGCGGAATCCGGTTCCCGATTCAAATTGAGGCGAAGGGCATGCGGCGCGTCGATGTTGAACCGGCGACATGGCAGCATCTCGGGCGCGCGGGACGGTATGTTGATAGCACCACGCCGGGGGCGCTGATGGTCGTCATCGAGTGCACGGTGGAAAGTCCGATCGACCGCTAGGCTTCGGATGCGACTAGGGGGAGACACATGAGTAGTGCAGAGGCACCCATTCGGCTTGCGATCGTCGATGACCACAAGATGCTCCTCGGGGCACTCACCGAATGGATCCGCGGCGCAGCGGACGACATCACCATGGTCGCCGCCGTCGCCACCTGGCCCGAACTGCTCACCCACGCCGAGTTCCCCGTCGACGTGGTTCTTCTCGATCTCGACCTCAAAGACAACATCCCGGTCTCGCTCAAACTGTCGACGCTCAAGACGACGGGCGTCAAGACGGTGCTCATGAGCACATACTCGGATCCGGCCGTCGTGCGTGAAGCCCTCGCGTCCGGCGCACTCGGCTACCTCGTGAAGACCGAGGACCCGTCGATGATCGTCGAAGCGATCCGGTCAGCGATGATCGGCGAGTCGTTCATCTCCCACGAACTGGACATTGCCCTCAACGCCACCCAGAGCGGTTCACCCAAGCTCAGCGCACAGGAGCGCCGGGTCATGGCCCTCTACGCTGCCGGTGAACCGGTGAAAAGCGTTGCGTACGAGCTGGGCATCTCCGAGGAAACAGCGAAGAGCTATCTCAAGCGCATCCGCGAGAAGTACCGCGCATCGGGCTTTGACGTCGGAACGAAGGTCGCTCTCCGCAAACGCGCCATCCTCGACGGCATCATCCTCGACTAGCGTCCCTGATCGGTCGTCCGCGGGACCACTGCGGTCCTGGCCGGGACGGTCGTGACCCTCTACCGACTCTCGTCGAGTGCGCGTTCCAGGCGCTCGACCTTGCCGGTGAGCTCTCCGGTGTGCCCGGGCCGGATATCGGCCTTCAGCACGAGTGACACGCGAGGACCGAACGCGCCGACGGCATCCGTCGCCCGCTTGATCACATCGAAGACTTCGTCCCACTCGCCCTCGATCGTCGTGAACATCGAGTCGGTCGAGTTCGGCAAACCGGAGTCCCGGACGATCTTCACGGCGGCCGCGACCGCGTCGTGTACTGACGCGTCCGGATTCGATCCGCCAGACGGTGCGACGCTGAATGCAACGAGCATGACACTCCCCCTCTTCTCAACGGTGTGAGCTCTTCTCAACGGTGTGAGCGTTCAGCCTCCATGCTAACGCCACCGGCGGTCGCGGCTGGAGGGCGAACGGCCCGTGGTTTCGCACCCGCCGCTGCAACGGCTCGGAGCGCCCAGGCGAGGAGAATCACGTATCCGAGGTTCCGCACGGT
>JAZQRG010000029.1:0-14872 GCA_045629445.1 Mycetocola sp.
TTTGTCTGTCCCCGCTGCCTCCGCTTCCTGGGCCCGATGACTTAGCTGACGTGGATTACGGGCCGCGCTTTTACATCTCGTTCAGCTTCACGGAGCACTTCTCGGGTCACCGGCGCAACTTCACCGGTACCGAAGAACAGAAACTTCAACATATTGGAGATGGGATTACCCTCCGTCCACTGGAAGTACGCGTTGGGAACAACGCCGGTGAGATCACGAATCTCCAGGAGCACCGCAGCCAGAGTGTTGGGAATGTTGCCGCTCTTGACGGTGAGGACGCGGTACCCGTACCGCACTGTGCCCTCCACGATAAGCTCCTCCTCGAATTCGGAGGAGTCGGCGGGAAGCACTTCGAGGAAGATGATTTTCGAGTTCCGTGGGATGTGGGAATAGCGCCGTTCATCGTCGTTCTTGCTGCGGTATTCCTCCGCACTCCCGTCGTCAGGGTCATGGGCGACGATCCGGATGACTCCTCGCTCGGCGTCGTCGTTGATGAAGGTGCGTGCATCCAGGTCGAAGGTCACGTCCGTGGCACGGATCTCGAAGGACCTGCGAACCCGAGATGTTGCCGAAATTATGATGATGCCGAGGATGAAGAGGAGGGCGATTCGTAGTCCGTCTGGACGCTCGACGATATTCAGCACGGTTGTGTATGCGAACACAAGCGCGATAGCGCCGAAGCCGATTGTGAGCCTGGTTTGCTTCTTCCGCCGCGCAGACAAGGTGACAGCCACCGACGCTGATGTGATCAAGACCAGCACGCCCGTTGCGTACGCACCACCCTGCGCGTTGACGTCCGCCTCGAAGACAATGGTCACAAGGAAGGCGATCGACGTGAAGACCAGAACCAGCGGCCGTACCGCCCGCGACCATTGGGGCGCCATCCCATACCTGGGCAGGTAGCGCGGCACGAGGTTCAAGAGACCAGCCATCGCGGACGCTCCCGCAAACCACAGGATGGCGATGGTGCTGATGTCGTAAATGGTCCCGAACCCGGTGCCGAGGTACTCGTGTGCCAGGTAAGCCAATGCCCTGCCGTTGGCTTCTCCCCCGGTCTGGAATTCCTCGGCGGGGATCAAGAACGTCGTCACGATGCTGGACGAGATCAGAAACCCACTCATGATGAGCGCCGCGGTTGTCAGGAGGCGTGTCGCACCGCGAATCCGGCCCGTCGGATTCGCGGCAGTATCGCCCGGCCCTCCCGAAATCTGGGGCATGACCGCAACACCGGTTTCGAAGCCGGAGAGCCCGAGGGCAAGTTTCGGGAACACGATCAGCGCTATCCCGACCATGACGAGCGGATTACCGTGTTGTGTCGTAAGCGCAGACCACCAGTCGGTGACAACCAACGGGTTATCACCGATGTGGGCCACGGAAACGGTGATCACGACGAGGTTCAAGGTCAGGAAAACGCCGACAAGGACAACGGCGATACCGATCGCTTCTTTGAAGCCTTTCAGGAACACGATCGCAAGCAGTCCGATCAACACGAGCGTGATGCCAACGTTGTTGCCTTCGAACCACTCGGGCGCAAAGGGGTTCTCGACCGCATGGGCTGTCGCGTCAGCTGCGGAGAGAGTGATGGTGATCATGAAGTCCGTGGCGGCAAACCCGAGAAGCACGAGAACGAAGAGTTTCCCTGCCCACCACGGGAGGAGGTGCTCGAGCATGGCGATCGATCCGGAACCTGAAGGGCTCTCCCGAGCGACGCGACGGTATACGGGGAGAGCGCCGAGCAGAGTAAGCAGCACGAGCACGATGGTGGCCAGTGGAGAGAGCAGCCCAGCGGCGAGAGCAGCGATGGCGGGCTGGTAGCCCAGGGTCGAGAAGTAGTCGACGCCGGTGAGACACATCACCTGCCACCAGGAATGAGTGCGCCGAACGTTTCGCGCGTGCGGCCCTTGGTGCGAGCCCGTGCTGTCGATCAACCCCTCCAGCAGCCAATGTCTGAGCCGACTTTCGGTGGGAGGCGAAAAGACCGCCCGAGGCGTCTCGAGGGATGATACGGACATCGTGCTCCATCGTTCATTAGCTGTGGCCTGACTCCGGCATCAGATTTGCGAAGTCCACCTCAAGCTAACGCCGCCGTTCACCCGCGGCTCCCGAAAACCCGGAACCCTAACGGAATCCTCACGACTGTCGTCCGACCGCCCGTGCGCGAGCGCGCCGGACGTTTGCGATGACTCAACGACGCGACCAACCGAGCTCAGCGGGTTCCACGTGTGTCGTCCGCAGGCCCGGAGGCCTCCGGACTGAACCGATAGCCCATCCCCGCTTCGGTCAGGATGAAGATGGGGTTGCTGGGGTCTGGTTCGAGCTTCTTGCGCAGTTGGGCGATGTAGACCCGAAGAAAACTCGTCTCTGTTACCTGCGCCGAGCCCCAGACATCCCTCATGAGCGCCTGCCTCGTTACGAGCCGTCCGGAGTTCCGAAGAAGGAGCTCCAGAATCCGCCACTCGGTTCGTGTGAGCCGAACCTGAACCTGTCCGTCCGCCAGCGACTTGACGACGCTCCTGGAGGCTAAGTCGACGCTGACGTCACCCATGGTGACGACGTGCTCCGTCTCTGAGGCGGTAATCCGGCGAGTGAGAGCGCGGATCCGAGCCAGCAATTCATCAATGGAGAACGGCTTCGTCACATAGTCGTCAGCCCCGAAATCGAGCGCCTCGACCTTATCGGCCGCTCCGGTTCTGCCCGAAACAACCAGAATGGGGGCGGAAGTCCACAGACGTAATTCCGAAATCACCTGCATTCCATCAAGCCGGGGCATACCGAGGTCGATCATGTACAGATCGGGATGATGTTCGGCCGCTGCGTTCAGCGCTTCTCGCCCGTTCATCGCGGTGATGATCTCGTACCCACGGGCGCCCAGGGTAACGCGGAGCGCTCGCAGCAGCTGTGGATCGTCGTCGGCGACAAGTATCTTCACATCGACTCCTGCCCGAGGTGCCCCTCGGCCCTGAGCCGTTCCGCCAGAACGTCCAGCACGGGCACCTGTCCCCGCACCAGCTTCGCCCTCGCTTCTCCCAGGCTGACCCAGCGAGCATCGTCCACCTCGGGGAATTCCCGCAGCACCCCTGACCCCTTGGGCCACTCGAGAGCGAAGGTGTTGCTCACCAGCCGGTCAAGCGCGAAGTCACTCTCGGCCGCATATACGGTAACGATCTTCCCCGATGGCTGCCGAAAGTCGCCCAGGTGCACGTACCGCGCATCAGGTGCCGGCACACCGATCTCCTCGTAGAACTCCCGCTGCGCTGCGATGAACGGGTCTTCCTCTGGTTCGAACTCACCCTTCGGAATCGACCAGGCCGCCGCCTGCCTGCCCGCCCAGAACGGACCGCCCATGTGGGCGATCCACACCTCGGGCTGCCCCGCATCCGTGAGCCGATACAGCAGGATGCCTGCGCTGCGTACCACCATCTGCCACTCCGTTCAGCTTCTCAACACTTGGCCGACCGCGGATGCGGCGCCCGCCGGGTTTTACTGCCAGGCACCGAGGCTAGCGATCAAGGCGTCAATCATGTCGTAGTCTGCGGCTTTGTGCTCGATGGTGCTGCGGTAGTAAATGGGCCCGATTACCTGGGCGGCTGCAAGCGCGGGATCGGCGTGAAGGATAACCTCGCC
Source organism: Mycetocola sp. (assembly GCA_045629445.1). Taxonomy (GTDB): domain Bacteria; phylum Actinomycetota; class Actinomycetes; order Actinomycetales; family Microbacteriaceae; genus Mycetocola_A. The sequence goes on from JAZQRG010000029.1 coordinate 3,625, forward strand.
GCGGTTCTGCGCCTCAACGAGGCACGCCGCCAGGCGTTCGGAGAGCGTTCGTGCGAATCGGCGTCGACGGGCGTCCATCCCGTCGTCCCAGAGCGCGGAGCTGGCTAGCGTCGCGGCGACGACGCGCACGTCATGCTGATCGAGTTCACGGGCCATCGAGACGAGTTCGGCGCGGAGCCACGCCCGGGCGGGAAACTGCGGAGTCTTGAAGAATGGCATGGGAACGGCGGTCATAGCCTCCGCGAGCAGTTCAGCGCTGGTGGGCCAGTGGCGGTAGACCGTCGCGCGTCCGATCCCCGCATGTTCAGCAATCTGCGCGTGGGTCACGGCGCTCGGCCCGGAGGTCACAAGCAAGTGGCGTGCTGCGTCCAGAATCGCTTCCCTGCTGCGCTGGAATCTCGGGTCCGCTTCTTTCATCATTCGTCCAGTCTATGAGACAGCTTGACTTGTAGGAGATATGTGGCCAGACTTTGTGTATGCGACAGAATGTCTCACAAAAACGGAGGGTGGCGGTCCTCGGCGCAACCGGCGCCACTGGTCGGCACGTCGTTGCCGCCGCTCTTCGTTCCGGTGACGAAGTAGTCGCCCTCACGCGCACGCAAGGCTCTTTCGAGCCCTCACGCGGACTGACGGAATTGGCGTGGCCCGATGTCACGGATGCCGATCCGCTGGCGCGTGCGTTCAGAGGTATAGACGCCGTGATAAGTGCCATCGGTGGAGCAGCCAGGGGGCCAACCACCGTGTGCACCGATGCGATCAATGCGGCGGTGCCGGCGATGATCGAGGCGGGGGCGTCGCGCCTGATCGTGGTCAGCGCTCATGGCGTTCTCGAGAGCCACGACCGGTCACTCTATTCACTTTTGGCGTGGGCTGGAGTGCGCGAAAGACTGAAGGATAAGGAGACGATGGAACCGCTCATCACGTCCTCAGAACTGGAGTGGACGATCGTTCGTCCGCCGATGCTGACGAATGCTCCCCCGGCCGGTAACTACACGGTCGGTGAGGAGCTCAGCATTCGCCCGTGGCACACCATCGGCCGTGCAGACCTCGCAGCGTTCCTGATTCACGAGGCAGAAGCGGGCCGGTTCGTCCGTCGATACCCGAGGATCCACCGATGACGACCGAATACGAACTCGAGGGGAAGGTCGCGGTGGTTACGGGTGCCACCGGAGGCATGGGGCGGGTCATCGCCTTCGAGCTTGCCAGGGCGGGCGCTCACGTGATTGCCATCGCCAGGCACCCCCGGACTGCCGAAACCCTCGCTTCGCAGATCCGAGATGCAGGAGGACCCGGGAGCTTCGAGGTCGTCGCCGGCGATTTATCCGGCCGTGCCGGAATCACCGACGCCAGTCGTGCCATCATTGCGCAGCACACATCCATCCACGTCCTGGTGAACAACGCCGGAGCCCACTTCCGCGACCGCCGCGTCTCCCCCGATGGGCTGGAAATGCATGTCGCCGTGGACTATCTGGCCGCTTATGGTTTGACCACGCTCCTTCTACCCGCCCTTCGGCGGGGGCGAGCACGGGTAGTCAACGTGGCATCCGACGCGCTCCGGGACACCCGACAGGTGAAGCTCATCGGCAAACCTCGACCAGCCACCATCGACACCACCGAACTGGGCGACCTCACCCGACTCAACCCCGTGCGAGGCTTCGTCTCGTTCGAGGCGTATGCGCGGGCGAAGCTGCTCACGGTGACGGCGGGTTACGACCTCGCCCGCGCCGTTGCATCGGACGGTGTCACCGTGAACGCGCTACACCCCGGAATCGTGGCAACCGAGATCATCGATGACCTCATGCCTGCCATCCTCCGTCCGCTGGGTGGCCTGATCCGACGGGCCATGCTCACGCCCGCGCAGGGGGCGGCAGCAACCCTGCACCTGGCTACCGCAGCCGAACTGAACGGTGTGACCGGGCGGTACTTCGTCGATGGAGCCGAGACCCGCACGCCGCCCATTTCGTATGACCTGGTCGCACAAACCCGGCTACGCGACGCCAGCGATCGGTTTCTCGCCGGGGATTGAGACGAAGCCGCCGCGGACGATCAGGAACACGTCCAGCTCAAGCCTGGCGCAACCTGACCGGCCCCTCCGTGTCATCTGGCGCAAGGCTGACCGAAAGCCGTTCTCGCGTCGCCTCGTCCGCAGGCGCAGGGAGTGTGTCGATCTCCTTCCCGAGCTCGCCAGCCTTCCCGCCCACATCGATCATTCGCCGCAGGTCGGCCCTCGCATCCTCGTCATAGAGCTGGTTCGAGATGTGGAGAATCGACCGGTCTGACTCGGAGAGACGTGACGCATCGTTTCAGCAGCACCACTGCTGTGAGTCAATCAGGCACGCACAGACCCCTCTTGACTCGGTGGCGAGAACACGGTTTTGAATATGACCGTGGAACACCGAGAGCAAACGACATGGTCGTGGCCTCACGAGTGAGCCGCTCGGAGTGTAGTAGAACCCAATCGATAAGGAGCATCAAAATGCGCGTCACCAGAACTCTGACCTTGGCCGTGATAATCGTCGCGTGGATCGTCGCGCTCGGAAGCCTCATCAACAGCTTTACCGATGTGGCCGCTTTCCCGGAGGTTGTGCGGAGTATTCTCGGGCTCTGGCCGGATCCCGACACTTCGACGGGGACATTCGTCCGGTTCGCAGCGGTGGGCGTGCTGATCGCCAGCATCCTCGCATACCGATTCCTCGGAAAGGCTATACAACGCAGTGAGCAGGACCCCAACCAGGCCGCCCGCATGGTCGGGTCAGGAAAGTAGAGAAACCGGGCGAGCGCGCAGAGTCCTCGTCTGCCTCTTCCGTTTCGAAGTCGCCGCAGAGACCCTCCGCATCTCAGTGGGGGCGTGCGAGACACTACCAACCTCGCCGTGCCAGGCGAGACGGACGGTAACTCAACCTCCAGAAAGACGCGGTCATGCGTCGGCATCGTCACCGCGCTGCTCTTCCGTAAAACGCAGTCCGTCTGGCCGGGTGTCATGGTTCACGCGGTGAACAACGCTACTGCCATGACTGTCCCACTGCTCTCCGCGGTCAGCGGATAGGTCGCCACGGGAGAGTATCAAATCCTCAAAGAATAACGAACTCCTCGCCAACCGAGGAAGTAAGGAGAAGCAAATGAACGAATTGACCTCCTCCCGCTCACTGCGGAGCTACGGTTCGGCACACCTGCCCAAGGCGACGATTCCCCTTCGCGGTGAGCAGGTGGACCTTTTCGTCTCGCGAGTGAGCGGAATTAGCCGAGCAGCCCTCCGAACAGCAATGACACCATCATGGCAACAATCACGGTGTTGAAGGTGAACGCGAAGAGGACGTTGACGCGGACGAGCGTCCACGCACGCCGCGAGCGGATATTCGCTGAAATCGTCGCTGCCATCGTGGAAAGAAGAATGGCTAGTGTCAGGTAGTCGGTGAACTGCGGATCGCCGTCGACATGCACCTCAATCGATGCCTCGTCGTCGTCTTTCACCGACGCCAGGCGCAGATACGCGAGCGCGAAGGAATACACCATCAGCGCCCACGAACTCGCTACCGTGAGCAGGCCGAGCACGATGAAGACCCAGTCACCCCGAAAGGCCGGGTTCTGAGCGACAACGATTGTCAGCACAACGGCGACAAGAGCCCCAATGAGGGCCCAGTTCGACGCTCCGCCGTAGCCAAAAATCCGTACCCACACATTTTGCAGTGATCGAGTTTCCTGTCGTGCCACCACGGTCAAAGCGCGGGGACCGCGTTGTGCGTAGACGACATGCGTCCACAGCAGGTAGATCGCAACAAACGCCGGCCACGCCGCGAGGTAGAACGCCATCAGCACCGAGGTGGTGTCTGCATCGGCGTCGCCATCGCGGGTGTTGACAAACCATCCGGCCGCCGCAACCCCCGCGACGCCGGAGATCACGGAACTCCAGTTCGCTCTCGCGAGATCGCTTACATACCGGACGGCCACGCACCCATGCTCCCACAGTCGTGCGTGATTCTCGGGGCAGCCATCGAGGCGATTGGTGCGCTGACCTTAACCGCGTGCCGTGGCAAACAAAAAACCCCCGCCGAAGCGAGGGTTTTACTGCTGGGGTACCTGGACTCGAACCAAGAACAAATGAACCAGAATCATCCGTGTTGCCAATTACACCATACCCCAATGGCCAAAAAGTGTTACCCCCGGCCGAGAGTCAACTGTAGCCTAACCGCGACCCACTCTCAAATTGAGTCGCGAACCATGGCCGCCGAGACCTGCGCGCCGACGCCTGCAGCGACGATGAGCTGCTCCGGCCCTGGCGGGGTGATGTCTCCAGCGGCATATAAGCCTGGAACGCTCGTCCGCCCACCCGCGTCCACGAGAAGCAGCCCCAGGTCGTCAGTCGCCGGCTGGAGACCGTTGAGGTAGGAGTGTGTCGCGTGCCACAGCGGCCGCACGAACCCGGCTGTACGCGGCACCACGGTTTCGTCGGCCAGCCGCAGCCCGGTCAGAACGCCGCGATCACCCACGACCTCCATAACGACTCGACGCTCAACGGGAATGTTTCGCTCCGCGAGCATGCGCTCTTCGGAATCCGTAACGGTGCCGACACCGTTGGTGAACACGATGATGTCCTTCGACCATACGGTTGCCAGCAATGCCCGCTCAGCCAGGTCGTCGCTCTCGCCGATAATGGCGAGCTGCTCCCCCGTCTTCTCGTAGCCGTCGCATTCGTAGCAGCTGTGCAGCGCCGTGCCGTAATAGGCACGCAGGTTGCCGATCGCCGGCAAAGTCTCCGTCAGACCGGTGGCGACGAGCACCCGGTCGGCACGGACGTCGCGGTTCGCTGACCCGCGAATCCCATCGGCGGTGACCCGGAATCCCGCATCGTCGCGGCTCACCTCAGTGACGATGGCGAACTGCACCTCGGCATCGTCATAGCCCGCGACCTCTTCCCGACCGAGCTTCCGCAACTCGAGCGGCGAAACGCCGTCGCGGGTGAGAAATCCGTGCGAATTCAACGTCGCCGCGTTCCTCGGCCGGTTGCCGTCGAGAAGCAGCACCCGCTTCCGAGCCCGCACCAGGTTGAGCGCGGCGGAGAGACCGGCCGGTCCCCCGCCGATCACGACGACGTCGAAGACCTCGCTCACGACGCGAGGTGCGCTTTCAGGCGTTCCAGCCGTGCAAGGGAGTCAGCCTTACCGAGAATGTGCATCGACTCGAACAACGGCGGCGACACCCGGCGGCCCGAGACGGCGACGCGCAGCGGCCCGTAAGCAATCCGGGGCTTCAGACCGAGGCCTTCGATGAGGGTCGCGGCAAGAACGGCCTGAATCTGCTCAGCGTTCCAGTCGGCGTCAGCCAGCTCACCCAGCGCGGCGAGTGACGCGTCGAGCACGTCGGTTGCATTCTGCGGCAGGCTCTTGAGCGCGTCGTCCTGGTAGTCGATACCGGTGGCATCCGTGAAGAGGAATCCGAGCATGCCGGGCGCCTCACCGAGCAGCGCGATGCGCTCCTGGACGAGCGGTGCCGCTTCCGCGAGGATCGCACGCTGCTTCTCGGTGAGCGGTTCGCTCAGGATGCCGTCACGAACGAGATACGGAATCGTGCGCTCCGCGAAGTCATCGGCGGCGAGCAGCCGGATGTGGTCTCCGTTGATCGACTCGGCCTTCTTGAGGTCGAAACGCGCCGGGCTTGGGTTGACATTGACGACGTCGAACGCGGCAACCATCTCGTCGAGCGAGAAGACATCGCGGTCGGCGGACAGGCCCCACCCGAGGAGCGCGAGGTAGTTGACGAGACCTTCGGGGATGAATCCGCGGTCTTTGTGGTGGAACAGGTTCGACTCGGGGTCGCGCTTCGAGAGCTTCTTGTTGCCGTCACCCATGACGTAGGGCAGGTGGCCAAAACGCGGAACGAACGTCGTCAGTCCGATGTCGATGAGTGCGTGGTACAGCGCGATCTGACGCGGTGTCGACGGCAGCAGGTCCTCACCGCGCAGCACGTGGGTGATGCCCATGAGCGCGTCGTCGACCGGGTTCACGAAGGGGTAAAGCGGCTGCCCGTTGGGACGCACAACGACGAAGTCGGTGAAAGAACCGGCTGGGAAGGTGATTTCGCCGCGGACGAGGTCGTCGAAGCTGAGGTCGTTGTTCGGAACCTTCAGGCGCAGCGCTGGCGAACGGCCCTCGGCACGGAAGGCAGCCTTCTGTTCCTCGGTCAGGTCGCGGTCGTAGTTGTCGTAGCCGAACTGCTTGGGTCGTCCGGCAGCAGCGTTGCGCTCGTCGATCTCCTCAGCGTTCGAAAAGCTCTCGTACACGTGCCCGGCGTCCTTGAGCTTCTCGATGACATCGGTGTAGATGTCGGAGCGCTGCGACTGGCGGTACGGCCCCTGGTCTCCGCCGACACCCTCACCCTCGTCCCAGTCGAGCTTCAGCCAGGTGAGCGCGTCGATGATCTGCTGGTAGCTCTCTTCACTGTCCCTCGCGGCATCCGTGTCTTCGATCCGGAAGATCAGTTTGCCGCCGGTGTGCCTCGCGTACGCCCAGTTGAAGAGGGCGGTGCGGATGAGCCCGACGTGCGGCGTGCCCGTCGGTGAGGGGCAAAACCGAACGCGAACGTCGGTGCCGGTGGCCGTGGAAAACTGGGGTGTAGTTGCGCTTGACATCACGCACAATCCTAGTCGCTCGGCCTCTGCCGCCCCTGGGCGGTTAGACGGCGGAGTTCCTCAGCACACCGATGCCGCTGATCTCCACCTCGACGACGTCGCCAGACACGATCGGGCCGACTCCGGCCGGCGTTCCGGTCAGGATGACGTCGCCTGGGAGCAGCGTGAAGACGGCCGAGGCGTAGGCGATGATCTCGGCGACCGAGTGGATCATGTCCGACAGAGGGGCTTGCTGGCGAACCTCGCCATTGACCCGCGTCTCGAGCGTTTCCTTATCAAGGTCGAACTCGGTCTCCATGAGCGGCCCGAGAGGGCAGAAGGTGTCGAAGCCCTTGGCACGAGTCCACTGGCCGTCAGACCGCTGCAGGTCGCGCGCGGTGACGTCATTACCGATCGTGTAGCCGAAGATGACGCTCGCGGCGTCTTCCGCCCGCACGTTCTTCGCGACCGCACCGATAATGACGGCAAGTTCGCCCTCGTGCTCGACCTGCTTCGACAGCGACGGCAGCGCGATGCGGTCGTTGGGGCCGATCACACTCGTGTTGGGCTTGAGGAACAGCAGCGGTTCCGCGGGGGCTTCCCCGCCCATCTCCGCGGCGTGGTCGGAGTAGTTCTTGCCGACACAGACGACCTTGGATCGAGGAATCACGGGCGCCAGGAGAACCGCATCGGCGAGCGGCACGCGCTCACCTGTCGTTTCGAAGCCCTGGAACATGGGGTCACCGGCGAGGACGACGAAATCGCCCTCGTCGAGGATTCCGAAGTTGATGGCGCCGTCGTGGCTGAAGCGTGCGATTTTCACAGAAGTCCTTTGGTATGGATCAGGCGTCGAGTCGGTAGAGCCAGCCGTGGGTGTCTTCACGGCGGCCGTACTGGATGTCGGTTAGTTCTTCACGGATGCTCATGGTCAGTTCGCCCGGTTCTGCGTCGGGGTCTCCGATCGAGAAGCCGGGACCCTTGAGCTCGCCGATCGGTGTGATCACAGCCGCGGTGCCGCACGCAAACACCTCGGTGATCTCGCCACTCGAAACACCGTCGCGCCACTCGTCGACGGTGACCTCGCGTTCCTCAACCTCAAAGCCTCGGTCGCGGGCGAGCTGGATGATGCTGTCCCGAGTCACACCCTCGAGGATGCTGCCGGTCAGCTCCGGCGTGACGACCTTCTTGTCCTTGTGTACGAAGAAGATGTTCATTCCGCCGAGCTCTTCGATGCGGTTGTTCGATTCGGCATCGAGGAACAGCACCTGCGCGCAGCCGTTCTCCGCTGCTTCCTGCTGCGGAAGCAGCGACGCGGCATAGTTGCCGCCGCACTTGGCAGCTCCGGTCCCGCCGCGGGCGGCACGGGAGTATGTCGTCGACAGCCAGATCGATACCGGCTTCACTCCCCCGGCGAAGTACGCTCCTGCCGGGCTTGCGATGACGTAGTAGCCGACCTTCTGCGCCGCGCGGACGCCAAGGAACGACTCGTTCGCGATCATGAACGGCCGAAGGTAGAGGCTCGTGTCTTCGCCGTCAGGAACCCAGCCGATATCGGCGCGGACGAGCTGCTTGAGCGATTCGAGGAAGTCATCGACGCTCAGCTCGGGCAGCGCGAGCCGCTGGGCCGACCGCTGGAACCGCTCGGCGTTTTTCTCCGGCCGGAAGGTCCACACCGAGCCGTCGGCGTGGCGATACGCCTTGAGCCCCTCGAAGATTTCCTGTGCGTAGTGCAGAACGGATGCCGCTGGATCGAGCAGGAGCGGACCGTACGGCTGCACGCGGGCATCGTGCCACCCCTCGTCCACGGTCCAGTCAATGGCGACCATGTGATCGGTGAAGTGCTTCCCGAATCCCGGGTTTGCCAGAATGAGTTCACGCTCGGCCTCAACGACAACGTTGTCGCTCGGTCGCTGGTCAAAAGACAGCGGGAAGTATTCGATGTCGGTTTCTGTGAGTGCCATGATTACGATCCTTCGGTGAGCTAATGCTCGGTTTTCGCGATTTCTCTAGTGTGCGCCGAGAGCGCGTGCGATGGCATCCCCGATTTCAGAGGTGCTTCGCGCGCGGGAATCCCGCCCGGCGATGTCTTCGGTGACAGCCCTGGTTACCGCCGCTGATTCTTCGGCGAGGCCCAGGTGTTCGAGCAGGAGCGCGACGCTGAGGATGGCGGCCGTCGGGTCCGCTTTCTGCTGGCCGGCGATGTCGGGAGCTGAACCGTGGACCGGCTCGAACATACTCGGGAACGTGCCATCCGGGTTGATGTTTCCCGAGGCCGCGAGCCCGATACCACCGCTGATTGCGCCGGCAAGGTCTGTGAGAATATCGCCGAAGAGGTTGTCTGTGACGATGACATCAAATCTAGCAGGGTCCGTCACGAGGAAAATCGTCGCGGCATCCACGTGAAGGTAGTTCACGGTGACCGCGGGGAAGTCGCTCGCCACCTCGTTCACGATGCGCTGCCACATTCCGCCGGCGAAGGTCAGAACATTTGTCTTGTGAACCAGGGTGAAGATGTTGCGTCGCTTTGCGGCCTGTTCAAATGCGAAGCGAACGACACGCTCGACACCGAACGCCGTGTTGACCGACACCTCGTTGGCCACCTCGTGCGGTGTTCCGCGGCGAATCGAACCACCATTGCCGACGTACGGCCCCTCGGTTCCCTCGCGGACGACGAGAAAGTCGACGTCGCCCGGGTTTGCGAGTGGGCTGGGCACGCCGGGGTAGACGCGGGTCGGTCGCAGGTTCACGTAGTGATCGAGCGCGAACCGAAGACCCAGCAGGAGCCCGCGTTCGATATTGGCGTCCTTCAGCCGCGGGTCCCCCGGCACTCCGCCGACCGCTCCAAGGAGAATCGCGTCGTGTGACGAGATCGCTGCGAGATCGTCGTCGGTAAGAACGTCGCCGGTCTCGAGGAAGCGCGTCGCTCCGAGCGAGAACCAGGTCTTCTCGAAGGTCGTCCCGCTCGCGGCTGTCACGGCATCCAGTACCTTGATCGCTTCGGCGACGACTTCGGGACCGATCCCATCGCCTGGGATGACAGCGAGCTTGACGGGACCGGGCATGTGCGCTCCATCTGTGGCGTTGAGTGGGGTTCTCCCCAGCCTACTGCGCCGCTTCAGTGCCCTTCCGCACCGAACGGAGTGACACGAAGGCGATCACGCCAGCCGTGACGATAAGCGCGAAGCCGACCCAGGCGGTGAGGCCGACTCCACTGTCGAACGCGACCTTCGCCGATTCGAGCAGTGCGGCACCGGCAGGGTCGGGGAGCTCACCCGCCACCGACACCGCTCCCCCGAGTGTCTCCGACGCCGCGAGGTTCTGTTCGGCGGTCAGACCGGGTGGAACGACGACGGTGTTCCGGTACGAGGCGGTGAGGATCGTTCCGAGAATCGCGGTCCCGAGAACCGCGCCCAGCTCATAGGCCGTCTCGGAGACTGCGGAGGCTGCACCGGCCTTCGCGGCGGGAGCGTGAGCGAGCACGAGCTCGTTCGACACCGTTTCAGCAGCGCCGATACCGAGGCCAAGCGCGACGAAGCACAAACCGATCCCCAGCGCCGAGACGTCTCCACCGGTCAGCGCGATGGCGCCGTACCCGGCGGCGGAGAACGCGAGCGCGATGGGAACGACGGTCGACGGTCGCACCCGTGCCGCAATGGGAACGATGACGAGGCCAGCGACGATCATGGTCACGAGCCCGGGCACGAGGGTGAGTCCGGCGGCCAGGGGCGACAGCCCGAGCACGAGCTGGAGGTGCTGGGTCACGAAGAACAGGCCACCAACGAGAGCGATGACGCTGAAGAGGTTGACCAAAATTGCACCACTGAACTGCGGGATCCGAAACAGTGCCATGTCGATCATCGGCGTCTCAACCCGAAACTGTCGACGAACGAACACGACGCCGGATGCCACGGCGACGAGAACCGAGACCACGGCAAGCAGGTCGATCCCCTCGGTCGCGGCGTGCTTGATGCCGTAAACCAGCGGGAACATCGTCGTCAGTGACAGAACAATGCTCAGCACGTCGAGGCGGCCCGGGTGTGGATCACGGGACTCGGGAACGAGGATGGGGGCGAGGACGAGCAGGGGCGCGAGGACGGGAACCGCGATGAGGAATACGGATCCCCACCACAGGTTCTCCAGCAGGATCCCGCCGATGACGGGACCGAGCGCACTGCCAGCGGCGAAACCGCTCGCCCAGACGGCGATGGCGAGGCGGCGCTGGTTGCGGTCCTGGAAGATGTTGCGGAGGAGCGAGAGCGTCGACGGCATGAGCATGGCACCGAAGAACCCGAGCAGAGCACGCGCCGCGATGAGCAACTCAATCGAGGGCGAGAACGCCGCGACCACGGAAACCACGCCGAAGCCGGCCGAGCCGATCAGGAGGAGCTTTCTCCGGCCAATCCTGTCGCCGAGGCTCCCCATCGAGACGAGCAGCCCGGCAAGGACGAGCGGGTAGATGTCGATCATCCACAGCAGCTGGGCGCCCGTCGGAGTGAGGTCTTCCGATACCGCGGGCAGCGCGAAGTCCAGCCCCGTGTTGCCGACGGAAACGACCACCGCGGGAAGCATCAGCACAGCGAGGCCAACCCAGCCACGGATGCCGACGCGCGCGTCGGACGGAACAGTCACTGTCGGAACTGAGGT
>JAZQRG010000030.1:0-2613 GCA_045629445.1 Mycetocola sp.
CGCTCGAGATCGTCCACATGCGTCATGACCCGGATACGTCGCAGCAAGGCGCCCTCACCGACCCCCGAGGCGGGCGTGACAATGCCGGCGTCGCGGGCAAGTGCGGTCCAGGATTTTCCGGCGGTGCCGCCATATACGTCCACGAGATCGTGTCCGGACTCCGCGAGGTACTCCTGCAGGGTGCGGGGCTTGTACGCGGCAATGCTGGCGACGAGGTCGCTGCGGCGATTGAGCCGAATGGTCGCTTTGATGCTCTCGGTAATGATCTCCTGCGCAACCTTGTCGAGGACCAAGCGACTACCACCGGGCAGGAACGGGAAGTCTTCGCTGATTTCGTTCAGCAACCGACCGCGGCTAGATCCGGTCAGTGCGCGGAACTTGTTTTCGAATCGAAACTCTCGTCGTTGTTGACCGATGAAATCGAGGACGGTCAGCACTGCCTTTGTCCGTGTTCTTCGTAGTCCGCGTCCAAGCTGTTGCAGGAAGATGGTTGCGCTCTGCGTGGGGCGAAGGAGTAACAGGGTGTCAACGTCGGGGATGTCGAGGCCTTCGTTGAAGATGTCTACGGCGAACAGGCATTGCACGGTGCCGGCACGAAGTTTCGCGAAGGCATCGGCCCGGTCGATGGGACTGGTATCGGCGGATACCGCCAACGCCTCGACACCCTGTTGGGTGAACTTGTGTGCCATGTACTTCGCGTGATCGATGGACACGCAGAAGCCGAGCGCCCGCATGGCCGTTGGATCACTTACCTTGTCGCGCAGGGCCTGCAAGACCAGACGCGTGCGGGCGTCGTTGCCGGTGTACAGGTTCGAGAGCTCAGTGATGCGATAATCGCCGCGTGACCAGGTGATCGACCGTAGATCGGTGTTGTCGGCGACACCGTAGTAGTGGAATGGGCACAACAGGTCCTGCTCGAGTGCATCCCACAGTCGAAGTTCGTACGCGATTCGACCGTCGAACCAAGCGAGAACATCTAGACCGTCAGTCCGTTCGGGTGTAGCCGTTAATCCGAGGAGCTCGGACGGTTGGAGATAGTTCAATAGGCGCTTGTATGTGGCGGCCCCCGCGTGATGGAACTCGTCCACCACAACCACTTTGAACTGCGTGGGGTTTATGCCTTCGAGTGCATTCGAGTGTAAGGATTGGATGCTGGCGAACACGTGGTTCCACTGCGTCGGCCGAGCGCCGCCGACATATAGCTCTCCGAAGTTAGCGTCGGCGAGTACCTCGCGGTACATGCGTAGCGACTGTTCGAGGATCTCCTTGCGGTGGGCGACGAATAACAGCGGAACCTGGGTTCCCGCCTGCTGGCAAAGCGATCGGTAGTCGAGAGCAGCAACGACCGTTTTTCCGGTTCCGGTGGCGGCAACAACGAGATTGCGGTGCCGCCCGTGTACCTGCCGCTCAACCTCGAGGGCTTCGAGAATCCGCTCTTGATGTGGGTACGGCCGCACGTCGAGTCCCGATACAGTGAGCGTCTGTCGGCCCTGTGTGTTGCCGCCGGCTTCAGCCAGCGCGCGGTCGAGAAGGTCGGCGTCGGTTGTCGGGTCATAGTCCTTGAATGCTGGGTCATTCCAGTACGTATCGAAGGTAGCTTCGAACTTTCGTACCAGTGACGGTGTGCTGACGCCGGAGATCCGAACGTTCCACTCCAGACCGTCGACCATGGCCGAGCGCGACAGGTTCGAGCTACCGACATAGCCGGTGTCGAAGCCACTGAGTCGGCGAAACAACCACGCCTTGGCGTGCAATCGCGTGGAAGCGGTTTCATATCGAATCTTCACGTGGGCGTCGTACTTGGTAACCAGCGTGTCGAGTGCCCTGCGTTCGGTCGCACCCCGATAGGTGGTCGTCAGGACCCGTAGCTGTACTCCTCGTTCTCGCAACGTATTTAGTTGTTGGCCCAGGACTGAGATGCCGGCGAAACGGATGAAAGCACACAGCAAGTCGACTTGGTCCGCACTTGCGAGTTCATGCGCGATTTCCCCGGCCATGTTCGGTTCACCCTTGGTGTTGGTGAGGAGGGCGACTTCCGAGAGAGGCGTGGCCGGGCGCTGCAGCGGTGGTTCGTCGTGGTCTCGGAGCGCGACGAGTAACTCGGGACGGAGAATCTCATCGTCGGGCGCGTCCAGAAGTGCCAGGAGCGCGTTCGCTCGCGCGACTTGTTCGGTTGGCTTCAGTGCGCTGAGATGACGGACAATGGCGTCGCCGATGTGCCGACTCAAAACCGTCGATGTGTCGCCGTCTCCGATGTCAACAAAGTCGGCACCCAATGGCTGCCCAATCAACTTCGCATCGACGCGCCGGGTGTGGAGCAACTCGTAAATTCCGCGGGGGAGAGGTTCGTGCACGCACTGAGTAGATCATGAGGCCCTGACTATCTGTGACATTCCACCCGTGACTTCGCTTGGGCAGATAGGCCGGAAGCATTTGCGAGAGTGGCAATTCGGATCGAGAAAAAGTCAAGGTGATGCGTACGCGTCGGCTCCGACGGGCGGTGTGGCCTTCAGCGATCAGCTCCCCACGTACGCCCCCGGGGTCCGGGTCCGATGTACCTGCCGCCACAAAAGTGCGGTGCTGGCGCCGCGAGGTAGTCGCGATCGGCGCGAT
>JAZQRG010000031.1:0-6040 GCA_045629445.1 Mycetocola sp.
TGCGCGAACTGCGAGTTGTAGAGCGAGTAGTAGGCCCCGCCAGCGGCAAGCAGTTCCGTGTGGGTCCCCTGCTCGACGATCGCGCCGGACTCCATCACGAGGATGAGGTCGGCGTCGCGAATCGTCGACAGTCGGTGCGCAATCACGAAGCTCGTCCGATCCTGCCGGAGCGTCGACATCGCCTTCTGCACGAGCAGTTCGGTGCGGGTGTCGACGGAACTCGTCGCCTCGTCGAGGATGAGGACGCTCGGCTTCACCAGGAACGCGCGGGCGATGGTGAGAAGCTGCTTCTCCCCCGCAGACACGTTCGACGCCTCATCGTCGAGCACGGTGTCGTAGCCGTCCGGCAGCGAATGCACGAACCGATCGACGTACGTCGCCTGTGCCGCATCGAGGATCTCTTCCTCCGTGGCATCCGGTCGTCCGTATGCGATGTTGTCGCGAATTGTTCCGCTGAAGAGCCAGGTGTCCTGCAACACCATCCCGGTCCGTGACCGGAGGTCGTCACGGGTCATCTCGGCGATGTTCACGCCGTCAAGAGTGATCCGGCCCGAGTCGAGTTCGTAGAACCGCATGATGAGGTTGACGAGCGTCGTCTTGCCAGCGCCGGTTGGCCCGACGATCGCGATGGTGTGGCCAGGTTCGGCGACGAGGCTGAGGTTTGAGATCAGCGGCTTGTCGGGCGAGTAGCTGAAGGACACGTCGTCGAACACCAGCCGACCCTTGCCACCGCTCGGCGGCGAAACGGGGTTCTCCGGATCGACGGACTGCTCGTCGGCGTCGAAGAGCTCGAAGACGCGCTCAGCGGATGCCACGCCAGACTGCAGCAGGTTGGCCATCGAGCCCAGCTGGGTCAGCGGCTGGGTGAACTGGCGCGAATACTGGATGAACGCCTGCACGCTGCCGAGACTGAGACCGCCCGTCGCCACCTGAAGTCCGCCGACGACGGCGATCGCGACGTAGACGAGGTTCCCGACGAACATCATCGACGGCATGATGATGCCGGAGATGAACTGTGCACCAAAGCTCGCTTCGTAGAGTTCCTCGTTCTTCGAGGCGAACCGTGAACCGACCTCGCGCGAGCGGCCGAAGACTTTGACGATCGCGTGACCGGAGTACATCTCCTCGATCTGCGCGTTGAGTTCACCGGTGTGTTTCCACTGGGCGACGAACTTTCTCTGCGATCGCTTCGCGATCACCGTCGTGATGACGACGGTGGCTGGGATCGTGACGAGAGCAATGAGCGCGAGCAGGGGCGAGATGGTGAACATCGCGATCAGGACGCCGATGACGGTGAGCAGCGACACGAGGACCTGGCTCAGGGTCTGCTGGAGGGTTTGCGCAATGTTGTCGATGTCGTTCGTCACTCGACTGAGCAGCTCACCCCGCTGCATCTTGTCGAAGTACTTCAGCGGAAGCCGATTGAGCTTCGACTCGACGTCTTCTCTCAACCGGTACATCGTGCGCTGCACAACCGTATTGAGCACGAGCGCCTGGATCCAGCCGAAGAGGAACGCAAAGGCATATACCGCGAGGACGATCATCAGCACTCGCGAGAGGGCTCCGAAGTCAATGCCCTGTCCCGGCGTCAGCGTCATGCCGCTCAGCATGTCGGCGCGGTCGGTATCTCCCTCGAGTCGAAGTCCGTCGACGACCTGGTCTTTGGTGACCCCGTCGGGAAGGCTTTTCGAGATCACACCCTCGAAGAGGATGTTCGTCGCGTCGCCGAGCAGTTTCGGTCCCATTACGGTGAGCGTCACGCTGATGATGGCAAGCAACGTGACGAGCACGAGCTTCCAGCGCTCGGGCTTCAGCCGGCCAAGCAGTCGCTTCGCGCTCGGCCCGAAGTTCATGCTCTTCTCCGCAGGCATTCCGGCTCCGCCGCCGAACGGACCACCGCGAGGAGGGCGCGCGGGGACCCGCGCTGGTGCCGACTCGGTGTCGTCGTGAACGTCGTCGCTCATGCAGCCTCCTCCACGGTAAGTTGCGATTCAACAATCTCCCGGTAGGTTTCGCTCGACTCGAGCAACTCCTCGTGTGTTCCCCTGCTTTCGATCGCTCCGTCTTCGAGAACGATGATCTGGTCTGCGTCCCGGATCGTGCTGACCCGCTGGGCGACGATGACCATCGTCGCTCCGGCTACGTCTCGTGCGAGGGCAGCCCGCAGACGCGCATCTGTCGCGAGGTCGAGCGCAGAGAACGAGTCATCGAAGACGTACACCTCGGGCTTTTTGACGAGGGCACGCGCGATGGCGAGTCGCTGGCGCTGCCCACCGGAGACGTTCGAACCGCCCTGCGAGATGGGAGCGTCCAGTTTCTCAGGAAATGCTTCGACGAAGTCGCGCGCTTGCGCCGTTTCGAGTGCCTGCCAGAGTTCCTCGTCGGTTGCGTCGGGTTTGCCGTAGCGCAGGTTGCTCGCGACGGTGCCGGTGAAGAGGTATGGGCGCTGCGGGACGATGCCGATCTTGGACCACAGCAGGTCCTGGTCGGTTTGGTCCACAGGGACACCGTCGACGAGCAGCCGCCCGCCGGTCGCATCGAAGAGACGCGGGATGAGGTTGATGAGTGTTGTCTTGCCCGACCCGGTCGAACCGATGATCGCAGTCTTCGTTCCCGGCTCAATGTCGACGGTGATGTCACGCAATACCGGCTGTTCGGCACCGGGATAGGAAAACTCAACGTGATCGAACCTGATGCCCCCTGCGATGTCGAGGGTCGACACCGGCGCGTCCGGCTGACGAACCGTCGAGTCGGTGCCGAGCACTTCCTCAATCCGGTCAGCACTGACAGCGGCACGCGGAATCATCACGGCCATAAAGGTCGCCATCATGACCGCCATGAGAATCTGCATGAGGTACTGCAGGAATGCCATCACGGTGCCGACCTGCATCGACCCGTCATCGATCCGGTATGCCCCGAACCAGAGCACGGCGATGCTCGACACGTTGAGGACGAGCATCACGAGCGGGAACATGAGCGCCATCAGGCGACCGACGCGAATCCCGACATCCGTCAGTTCGTCGTTCGCCTTCTCGAACCGCTCGGTCTCCTCGGATTCACGCACGAAGGCCCGGACAACCCGGATGCCGGTGAGCTGTTCACGAAGGATCTGGTTGACCCGGTCGATCCGGCGCTGCATCGACTGGAACAGTGGCACCATCCGAACGATGATGAGCCCGACAGCGACGAGAAGCACCGGAATGGACACGGCCATGAGCCAGGACAGCTCGAGGTCGAGTCCGAGCGCCATGACGACGCCGCCGATGGCGAGGATCGGTGCGCTCACCATGAGCGTGCAGGTCATGAGAACGAGCATCTGCACCTGCTGGACGTCGTTCGTGCTCCTCGTGATGAGCGACGGCGCACCAAACTTCGAGACTTCCCGCTCGGAGAACTCACCGACGTGAGTGAACACCGAATCGCGGATGTCCCGCCCGAGCCTCATTGCCGCCTTGGCCCCGAAGTACACCGCGGCGATCGCGCACAGCACCTGGACGAGCGTGATGCCGAGCATGAGCATCCCGATCCGAAGGATGTACGCCGTGTCGCCTGTGGCAACCCCGTTGTCGATGATGTCGGCATTGAGGGTCGGCAGGTAGAGCGAGGCTATCGATTGCGCCAGTTGGAAAACGACGACGCCGACAAGAAGCGGCCAGTGCGGCCGCAGGAAGCGGCCGACGAGTTGTGCGAGCATAAGGTTCCCTGTCAGAGTCCCGTCGAATCCGTCGGCGGAGACATCACTCAGCGAGCCTAGTCGAGCGTGTCTTCCGTCAGGAGAGCCTCAGGCATTCGTCTCTTCGCGGCGAGCGAACAGGTTTCCGATGTACGTCAGGTCGTCAGCCGACGGATGCCAGCTGGTGGCGGCATCCGCGTTCTGAACGATCTGTTCCGGGCGGGTGGCGCCGGCGATGACACTGGTCAGGTTCGGCTGGGCGAGCAGCCAGGCGAAGGTCGCTTCGAGCATGCTGATGCCGCGCTCGTCGCAGAATGCCTGGTATGCCTCGATGGCGTCCCACGGTGCGCTGTCGAGGAGGTAGCTGCGCTGGCGAACGATGCGGCTGTCTGACGGACCACCATCCCGGCTGAACTTGCCGGTGAAGAGGCCGTTGTAGAGCGGGAAGTATGGCAGGAAACCGATGTTGTATTTGCTCAGGACTCCGAAGAGCTCACGCTCGGCATCGCGAACGATCAGGCTGAACTCGTTCTGGGACGAGATGAACTTCGGGTGGGCTCGAAGCTCCGCCGTCAGTTCAGCCTCGACCACCTGCCAGGCCGCGAGGTTCGAGTGGCCGATGTAGCGCACTTTGCCCTCGGTGATGAGGTCGTCGAGCACCGAGAGAGTCTCGTCAATCGGGGTATTGGGGTCCGGGGTGTGCAGCTGGTAGAGATCGATCCAGTCGGTCTGCAACCGGCGAAGGGATGCCTCAACGGCCAGGCGGACGTACCGCCTCGAACCTTTCGCGCCCCACGCAGTGATGCCGACGTCCGCTCCGGCGTGGCCGAACTTGGTCGCGAGCACGACGGCGTCGCGACGGCCCTGGAGCGCATTGCCCATGAGCGTTTCGCTCAGCCCGGGTTCTTTGCCGTACATGTCCGCCGTGTCGAAGAGGGTGACGCCGGCATCGAGAGCCGCCGAGACGACCGCGTTCGTGCCCTCCTGCGATTCGCTCGCCGTTCCGAGCCGGCCGAAATTGTTGCAGCCGAGCCCGATCGTCGAGACCCGGAGGCCGCTCGTGCCGAGGGTGCGGTATTCGATGTCTGCCATGCGATCAGAGTACCGGGCCGCGCGGTTCCCCTCACAAGGAGCCGGAGTGGAAGCGGTGTCCACCGATAGCGGAGTGGCGACCAGCCGGTTCACTACCGGTCATACCGTCGACCGCATGACACGACGACTCCCAGTCCCCGACATCCTGCCGACCCTGTTCGACCGCCCGGTCGGCCTGCTCCGATTCTCGACTCCGCTCGGCCGAATCGAACTCACGAGCGATGGCACCGCCGTGACGACGCTCGCGATCGAACGGAACGGTGAGCTTCCTCTCGACGGTTTTCGCGAGACCCCGCTCGATATTCTCGTGCTCGCCGTCGAGCAACTCACCGACTACTTCGATGGCGCCCGGCGGGCCTTCGATATCCCGCTCTCCCCCGTCGGTACACCGTTTCAGCTGGCGACCTGGACCGGCCTCTCCGGGATCGATTTCGGAACCGCGAAGACCTACGGCCAGCTCGCTCACGACATTGGTGCCGGCCTTGCCAGCCGGGCAATCGGCAGCGCAGTCCGGGCGAACCGAATGCCACTCTTCATACCGTGTCACCGGGTGCTCGCGACCGGTGCGAGGATCACGGGCTACTCGCAGGGCAGCGGCGTGGCGACGAAACAGTGGCTGCTCGACCACGAGGGCATCGATTACCACCCGGTGCTCCCCCGGTCAGAGCTCCGCACGGCCTGAAGCCATGCTCGGGCCAGCCCCGGCTATTCTTGACCGCGTGCCCCATGCCGATTCAGTTGTCACAGGAACAGACGGAAAGCCCCGCTGCGCGTGGTCAGCGAACGACGCTGAGTATCTGCGGTACCACGACGAGGAGTGGGGAACCCCGCTGATCGGCGACCGCGCCGTGTTCGAGAAAATCAGCCTCGAGGGTTTCCAGGCCGGACTGAGCTGGATCACCATCCTCAAACGCCGGCCAGCGTTCCGCGAGGCCTTCGCCGGCTTCGACATCGAGACCGTCGCAGCGTTCTCCGACGCCACCGTCGAACAACTCGTTCAGAACCCAGCGATCATCAGGCACCGTGGCAAGATCACCGCGGTGATCGGGAACGCCAGGGCAACCCTCGCGCTCGGCGAGAGCCTGTCAGACCTGGTTTGGAGCTTCCGGCCTGACCCACTGCCCGCGCGCCCGAAAACGCTCGGTGAGATCCCGGCGATCACGCCGGAATCGACCGCTCTCAGCAACGAACTGCGCAGACGCGGCTTTCGTTTCGTTGGACCGACCACGATGTACGCACTGATGCAATCGGCTGGCATTGTCGACGATCATGTCG
>JAZQRG010000032.1:0-2899 GCA_045629445.1 Mycetocola sp.
AGAGTGCCGACCGTCGAGCGCGTGCTCGGTGCTCCACGGCGCTGCTGAAGTGCGACGGCAGGAGGCAGGCCGGTGATCGAGTCGACGTGCGGATTGTGGCCCTGCGCGATGAGCCGCCGGGCATATGGCGCGACGGACTCGAGGAACCGGCGCTGCGCTTCGGCGAAGATCGTGCCGAACGCGAGCGACGACTTTCCCGATCCGGACACCCCGGTGAACGCGACGATGCACCCGCGTGGCACGTCGACGTCGACGTCGGTGAGGTTATTCTCGCGCGCACCGCGCACACGGACGAAGCCGTCGGCAGCATCGGTAGGAAGAGGGAGCAGAGGGGCAGGGTCCTGAACGAGAGTCGACATCGTTTCAACACTAGGCGGGTGCCCTGAGAGTCACGGAGGGTCGCGGCTCTCGCATCACGGTCATAGAATGATCGCCCGCTGCCTCGCGCCGGCGCGCAGGCATCCGTTCGCGAATCGAGGATGATATGACGCGAGATGACATCGTTGCCTTCGTGATTGGGCTCGGTTCAGTGGCCGCGCAGACCGCGGCGGATGGCGACGGCTCCCCCGACATTGCCTGGGGTGACACCTTCTTCTATTACTCCCCCGATGGATCCATTCCGGCGGCGACCCAGCCGTTTGCCACGATCGTGACGAAGAACTATCCGGGCGAAGAATCAGCGGGCCTCGACCGACCCGGCGCCTTTCGGGTGAACATCGCTGCCGGGCGCGAACGGTTCACCGAGCACACCGGGAACGCGCCGCGCGACACACCGCCGGTCGCGAGCGAGACGGCCGAAGACACCGTGGTCGCGCATCCGACCTATGGCTCGCTTGGCTGGCTTGCAGTCGTCAATCCCGGGACCCGAACGGATGCCGCTGTGCGCGATTTGCTGCGTCACGCGTGGGATGCCGCCCGGGCTCGGTTCGAGCGGCGGGACAACCAACCGACGCCGTAATCCGTGGCGCTGGCCACGCGGTGTCGCTGGCGACGTGGACACCGAATGCCTGCGCCGCTACGGTCGAAGAACTGTCCGCTTCATCGCCCTCGTTCACCGTTGGGATCCGGAGCGGCGCCCCCTCTTCTCAGGAGCCGACATGCCCGCATCGTTCACGCACGCCTTCGACTGGGCCCGGCGCCACGTCGGTTCGGGTGCACTGCCAACCGCTGTGCTCGGGATTGCGACGGCATCCGGCATCCAGGCGATCGACGCGTTCGGCACGACCGGTTCGCGAGGAGTGCGAGCGGACGATCATTACCGGCTGTTCTCCATCACCAAGCCCCTCGTTGGCGTTGCCGCGGCGCGGATGATCGAGGCTGGGCTCGCGACGCCAGAGACTCCACTCCGTGACGACGTGCCGGACTTCGGCAGGGACCGCGACGACGTCGTGCGCTTGCGTCATCTGGTCAGCCACACCTCGGGCATCAGCGAGCCACCGATGGACGACCCGGCCGGACTCGCGGTGGGTCTCCTCGGTGGGAGGGATTTCGAGGCCGGCACCACGTCGCGCTACTCCACCATCGCATTCGAGGGCGTTGCCCAAATGATTCAGGCGCGAACGTCGCGCACCTGGGACGCGGCCGTCGCCGACGTGCTGGACCCGGTCGGGGCGACCGGCCTCACACTCGATGAGGCTTCGGATCCGCACGAGGTGGTCGACGCCGCGGAGAACGGCCTGAACCTGAAGCAGTTCACCGCGTTGAAGCACCCGGGCGCTGGTCTCATCGGTCGCGCAGAGGATTTGCTCCAGCTCGGTGCCGCGCTGCTGCGCGACAACGGCGAGATCCTGCGACCGGCAACGCTCGCGATGATGCGGCGACCGCTTACCGGCGACGTTCCGCGCCTGGACCCATACCCGGCCGAGCGCGGTCAGGATTGGGGCTTCACCTGGAACCTGCGCAGCCGCGCACCCGGCCTTATCGATCGGGATGTTTACGGCCACTCCGGGTGGTCAGGCACGGAATTCTGGGTGCACCCGTCGGCCGGGGTCGCCTACGTGCTGCTCACGAACCGGGCGAATCGGCCGGGCGTCGACGCAGACGAGCTTGACAACGCTGTGGTGTCCGGAGTCTGATCTGGTCAAGCGGTTCAGCAGTGGACCG
This sequence comes from Mycetocola sp., assembly GCA_045629445.1. Lineage (GTDB taxonomy): Bacteria > Actinomycetota > Actinomycetes > Actinomycetales > Microbacteriaceae > Mycetocola_A. Next base: position 2,104 of record JAZQRG010000032.1, read on the forward strand.
GCGGATGAAGAAGGGAGCCGAGTGCTGATGGCAGGAAAGGTGTTCTTCAGCGTCTCGATGTCACTCGACGGGTTTATTGCACCAGAATCTCCCGACGAGTTGATGGGGCAGCAGTGGATGGAGTTGCAGCGGTGGGCATTCCGCCAGCGTTTCTTCCGTGAGAACCTCAAGCTCGGCACGGGCGGTGAGGAGGGGCGTGACAACGACATCGCGCGAGAAACCTTCGAGCGCACCGGTGCGAGCGTCATGGGAAAGCGGATGTTCGATGCTGGCGAGAGCGCGTGGCCGGAGGATCCGCCCTTCCACTCGGCAGTGTTTGTCGTGACGCATGAAAAGCGTGATCCGTGGAAGCGGCAAGGAGGCACCACCTTCTCCTTCGTCAACGACGGTATCGAGTCAGCGCTCGACCTGGCGCGAGACAGCGCAGGCGAGCGAGACGTCCGCATCGCGGGCGGGAGCGAAACCATCGTGCAGTATCTCAATGCCGGCCTCATCGACGAGTTCCACATTGCGCTCTCCCCCGTGTTGTTCGGCGCGGGAATCCGCTTGTTCGACGCGGTGGACGCGAGCCGAGTGGCCCTCGAGCTGGTCGGCGCAGAGCCGTCGCCGGACACGACGCACCTCCGCTACACGGTGCATCCACGCTCACAGTAGAAGCAATGCCTGACCCCAAGGCGCGATTTCCAGAAAAATAACGTTTCGATAACTAGACGCCGTTACCGTTCCGTTATATATTCGAAGAGCGGAAGTTGTTTGCTGTGGCAGCTGAAGCGGAATGTGATTGCAGGACACTCTT
>JAZQRG010000033.1:0-3008 GCA_045629445.1 Mycetocola sp.
GGTGGCGTGATGACGTGGGTGATCGGTGTCGTCGCGGTGCTCGGCGGTGGCTGGTTCCTGAAGATGGCCATGGCCTCGCACATCCGGCGTCTTACCTGCTCGGTATGGCTATCCGCTTACGAAGACGCTCTTCGGTAGTTCGAGGAGCTCGACAATTCACAGCGGTCCGGTCTGCGTGCATCGCGCGTTTAGGGATCCCTCCGCGAATTCAATGTCGCGCTGAACGACCGTCAAACGGCGACGATCCGTAGGCTAGATCGCGTGGCGGCGTTGCGGGCGGTTGGGTTCGACCTGGACGGGACACTGTTTGACCACCGAACTTCTGCCAGGGCCGGCTTCGACCGCTTCTACCAAGAGTTGGGCATCGCGGTATCCGATTCTGCACGTAGCGCGTGGTTCGCCGAGGAAGAGAAGCAATTCGAGCGCTGGCGGTCCGGTGAGATCAGCTTCCAGGAGCAACGTCGCGAACGGCTTCGCACCGTGTTACCCCCGCTCGGGATCGAACCACCATCGGACGATCGGGGTCTGGACAGCCTGTTCGATCTCTACCTTCGCGAGTACCGGATTGCTTGGCAACTATTCCCTGACAGCATCGAGCTCCTGGAGGTCGTTCGACGACTTGGCTACCGCATAGGACTTCTGACGAACGGGTCCGAGCAACAACAGCTCGACAAGCTACGCCAGACCGATCTGATCGGCGAGTTCGACGTCGTCTGTACTTCCGAGCGACTTGGAGTGCAGAAACCCGATCCACGGGCATTCCGCGCCCTCGCCGCCGAACTTGGAGTTGCACCATCAGAATGCCTATTCATCGGAGACAACCCCTCCCAAGATGCGCAGGGTGCTCGATCCGCTGGGATGCCATCGCTTCTCGTTGATCGCTACCAACCAGATAGCGACCGCATCGTAGAGACCGTCATCGCCGAACTCGCGAAACTTACTCGAGAGGCTCCCTAGCCGATCGACCCCACACGCCGTCCCGCAACGGGATCCGCATGCCGGCGTTGCCCGCGAGGGGTTGAGGGCACTTGTCGCTGGCGCCGACTATCGGTCAGAAGATGTGCGCCTCACAGGTGGCGAAGAACGCCATTCGGCGCCTCTGGAGTTCGCGGTATACGGTGGCGCGAGAGACGCTGAACAATTCGGCGATCTCGGTCTGGGTGTACTCGCCCCGGTCCTGGACCTCGAACAGCAGCTTCCGCTGCGTCATCGACAGCTTGGGCTGCTTTCCCTTCAGCCTCCCTTTCGCGCGGGCAACCGCCATCCCCTCTCGGGTGCGCATGCTGATCAAGTCGCGCTCGAACTCCGCAACCATGGCAAGCACGTTGAAGAGAAGCCGACCGACTGGGTCAGTAGGGTCATACCTGCTGCCGCCGAGGCTGAGAGCAACCCCCCTTCGCGGTCAGCTCGTCGGCGATGTCGCGCGCGTCACGCAACGATCGGGCAAGCCGATCGAGCTTTGTAACGACGAGCGTGTCGCCTTCGCGCACAGCGGCGAGGGCCTCCCGCAGTCCGGGCCTGGCACGGTTCGTGCCGGTCAGCCCGTGATCGACGTAGATGTCCGCGTCGCGAACTCCCACACGCAACAGAGCGTCGCGCTGAGACGTCAGGTCTTGATCGGTGGTCGAGACCCTGGCATATCCAATCTGTATTCCATCCATCGGGTCAGCATCCCGCCGAGGTCAGAATGCCGCACTCGGTCCGGGTTCCTGCTAGGTCACCGGGCGAAACCGTACAGCATCGTGCAGCAGAGCCCGGCGTCGCCGCAGTGCGCGATGACGGGGTCGAGCAAGAGCGGCTCCGTCCCGGGCCCCGGAGAGCGGCTCCACCGGTGAGGACGACACGACGCGCACCAGTCCGATCGCCGGTTACGAAAGTGTTGACGTAGGTCCTAACCCGCGTTAGCATCATTCGCACAGGCGCTAACGCGAGTTAGTCGCCTCAATGGAGAGGCTGACATGACGGGCGAAAGGCAACGGGCTGTGACGATGCGGGATGTCGCAGAGCGCGCAGGGGTGTCCCGCACCGCGGTCTCGTTCGTGCTCAACGACCGCCGTTCGGTCGCCCTTTCGGACGAGACCCGCGACCGAGTGCTCAGCGTCGCGGCCGAGCTCGGATACCGACCCAACGCCGGTGCGCGGGCCCTCGCGCAACAGCGCAGCGATTGGTACGGCCTGGTCACCGAGATCGTCACCGCGCCTTTCGCTGTCGAGATCATCAAGGGGGCACAGGATCGTGCCCTGCTTGACGACAAGTACCTGCTGATCGCGTCGACGGAGTCGGATGTCACCGCCGAGACCGCCGCGATCGAGCGCTTTCTCGAGCAGCGGGTGGAAGGCATCATCTACGCGGCCACGTGGCACCGCGCCGTCACCGTGCCGGACATCGCCTGCGAAGTGCCGACGGTTCTCGTCAACTGCTACGACGCGGAGGGAAGGTTCCCGGCGGTCGTCCCCGATGAGCGCACCGGGGGCCGCCGCGCGACCGAACGACTGCTCGCCGCTGGCCACCGTCGCATCGGGCTCGTGAACCTCGACCCCGGCATCCCTGCCGCTGTGGGACGCCGGCACGGCTACCACGACGCACTGATGTCCGCCGGCGTCGCGATCGACGAGACGCTCGAGATCTCCGGGCACGCCACCGCCGATGGCGGCTTCACCGCGGCAGAAGCGCTGCTCAACCTGCCCGAGCCGCCCACAGCCATCTTCTGCGCCAATGACCGCATGGCCATGGGTGCGTATGACGCGATCAAAGAGCGCGGATTGCGCATCCCCAACGATGTCGCCGTCATCGGATTCGACAATCAGGAGCTCATCGCGGCTTACCTGAGGCCGAGTCTGACGACGGTTGCACTGCCCTTCGATGAAATGGGCGCCCGAGGCGTGGACATCCTCGCCGCAATCACAGCGGGCCAGCCGACCGACACGAACATCGTGACGGTCGACTGCCCGCTCCTGGAACGCTCGTCCGTCTGACTGGACATCTGGGACGAGCACACCCTTCGCCTT
>JAZQRG010000034.1:0-1576 GCA_045629445.1 Mycetocola sp.
GACCGCTTGGCCTCCGACTTGCTCCTGAGAAGAGGAGGGGGCTCGAGCCTGGCTGTCCACCCGATCGGTCCGGCACCTCGAAACCGGGATTGAGCGCGCTGAACTCACCGAAGGCTACGTCTTCCGGCCACTCTCCTATCGCGCCGGAGCAGCGGGTCAGCTCGCAGAAGGCAGCGATTCAACAATCCTGAAGGCACGCCTCCGCCCGTATCTCGACAAGAAGGTCGGGCAGGGGGTAATCCATCCCGAAGAGGCCCAGAACGTTGTGGAAGCCACGTCCGCGCACTCCCCGCGGGTTGGCTGCGACCAGGATCTTTTTGCTGCGGGCGTATACCTCGGCGCGATCATGCAAGCCTTCGCCGGACGAGCCCAAAGCAGCTTTGGCAAATGCGCGGCACCTCGCGCCGGCGACATCTAAGTGCGCGGCTGCGATGCGGCGGATCGTATAACCGCTGGACGATGAGCCGACCTGCACTCTCCTTCGATCATGCCTTTATGGAGGAGAAGATCTAATCAGCCAGAAGGTCGTCACGTCGTAGCGCAAGAGCTCCGCTAGGTGCGCCCGAAGAAGCCCCTGTCCTCCCGCCTCCTCCTCACGCCGGGCCGTCACCTCTCGAACCGATCACACTCCTCGCCGCGCATCACTCGACTCGATTGAAAATTGGCACAAGATGAACTAAGTGAGGCGTCGGATAAATCATCGAGATCACTATGACAACGAAGGCAGAAGCGGTCGTCGATATCGTCAGCGTGGATGCGCTCAAAGAGAGCGTTGTGCTCGGCGTCGCGGAGACGATGGTCGTGCAACCGACCATCTCGAAGAAGTCCCCTATCGGGGATGGCCACAAGCCGCGCTTAGCGAGGAGATCCCCGGAGCGTCCCGTCAATCCTCCCAGACCTGAGATCTCCATCGATCGAATAACGCGCCAGAAGCTCAGCGACGTACTTGGCAACGCGCGCAGCGTCGTCGCAATCCGTTCCGACGATCCACTTGTCACGCAAGCAGTGGCTGATGTCGTCGGACGCGTGACCGAGATCGTGGAGTCGCGACGCGAGGCCCTCAGTCAGCAGAATATCGATGTGTTGGTCGATGCCTACCTCAAGAGCGAACCAACCGCCCAGGTGCGCCACGAGCTCGAGCTCGACAACGCACGCGAGCGCGCGCGCTTCATCGAGAATTACGCCTGGTACACCAGCAAGGAGGTCGCGCAGTTCGCGGGTCATGAAGCCTCAAATGCGAGCGCGACGGCGAACCGCTGGAAAAAGGCGGGTCGCATCTTCGGTCTGCCCTGGAAAGACGGGGACCTCTATCCGGCGTTCCAGTTCGCCGACGGGCAACCTCGCCCCATCATTCGGTCCCTACTGGAGATCTTCAGCAGCAGACGGACACCTTGGCAGATCGCGTTCTGGCTGACCTCGAGCAACAGTTGGCTCGACGGGGCTGCGCCGGTCGACCGGCTCAGCGACGAGGGAGCCGTCCTCGCTGCAGCTGAGAATGAAGTCGGCGCCGTCTTCGGGTGACGCCGCCTCCGCCGCGGCTCTTCCCCGGCGTCAATCCACACAACCTCAATGCGGG
>JAZQRG010000035.1:0-5917 GCA_045629445.1 Mycetocola sp.
CAGGCGATCAGGAACGCTGCAGCAGAGCGCGGGTCTCGACTGCGAGGGAGTCGAGCAGCACCCGCAGCTGCCCGCTCGGCGCGAGCAGCGCCTCGGGGTGCCACTGCACGCCAGTAATGGGGAGCGACTCGTGTTCAATCGCTTCGATGTGTCCGTCGTGGGCCCAGCCGACCGCAACGAGGCCGTCCCCCAGACGGTCGGCGACCTGGTGGTGGGCGCTCTGCACGAGGATGTGCTCGCGGCCAAATCGCTCGGCGAGGCGTGACCCACGCTCGAGCCGAACCGGGTGCTCAACGAGGGCGTACTCAACCGGCAGGTCGATGACGCGGTGTCCCGGCGCTTCGACATGCTGCAGCAGTGTTCCGCCGGGCGCGACGTTGATGATCTGGTGCCCACGGCAGATACCGAGCACGGGCGTGTGTGTTGCGGCGGCGCGGCGCACGAGTTCGATCTGCGCGGCATCCGCGATCTCGAAGTGGTGGCCCTCCCCCTCGTAGCCGCGCTCACCGTCGTAGAACTGGGGGTCGATGTCTTCGCCGCCCATGACGACGATGGCATCGGCGGAAGCTGCGGCGTCAAGCAAGCCGTCGACTCCGAGGTCGGCGGCGGACAACTGCGTGACATCCCAGCCGGTCGCTCGCGCTTCGGCGGCGGCCCGGTCGATCATGGTGCGGACGTACGCGTCGTACTCGGGAGCGTTCTCGCGACGCGCGGTCACTTCGACCACAACGAGGCGCGCAGCGGCGTCTGACACGGCGGCCTCCTTCGGTTGAAGATTCCATTGTGCCAGTCCTGCCCGCAAATACCGCCTGTCGGCGAAACAGCGCGCAACACGCATCAGGAATGATCTCCGCAAAACCCGAGCGGCTGCCGGATACTAAGGGGATGGCGACTTTCATGGTGGTGCCCGCGTGGCAAGGTTCCGGTTCCTCTCGCGCAATGCGGCTCATCGATGGGGCCGACGCGATTCGGGGCGACCTGCCCTCCTCAGCGACGGTCCTCGTTGATGTGCCGGTCGAAGCCGGAGAGTCCCTCGAATCGGGTGTCGACCGACTGTCGTCACTCCTCATCATTCGCGAGCGCCAGCTCGCCGCTCTCCGTGCGGCAACAGCTCCCGTCATTACGATCGGCGGCGGTTGTGCCGTTGCCCTCGCTGCGATCGAATACGCTGCGGCGGACGGCGACGTCTGCGTGCTGTGGATCGACGCCCACCCCGACCTCAACGACGCGGAGAGCTCACCGTCCGGCTCCTTCGACGGCATGGTTCTGCGGTCACTGATTGGTGAAGGTATCCCCCAGCTGGCATCGACGGCGCCCCTCGATCCCGCCAAAGTTGTCATTCTCGGGGCACGGGCCTTTGACGACGCCGAGCAGGACGTGATCGACGAACACAACATCCGGATGCTGTCTGTCGACGACTGGACGCCGGAATCCGTGATCGAGGCGGTCACGGCATCCGGTGCATCGAAGGTCTTCATTCACATCGACCTCGACGTACTCGACCCGGCCGACATCGCCGGAACGGCATGGGCCGAGCCGTTTGGCCTGCCGGCTGCGCACCTCGTCGAGCTCATCGGAACCGTGCGCGGATCGTTCGAACTGGCCGGGGCTGGAATCTGCGGTTTTGCGCCCGCGAGCCCGGAACGGGCAGTCGACGACCTGCCGACCATCCTGCGAATCATCGGCGCACTCGCGCGCTGACATTCCCCAGCGGGGCCGGTGACCGGTAGCCTCGGGTCATGACTGAGCTGCAGTATGACCTCATCGTTCTCGGAGCAGGACCGGTCGGCGAGAATGTCGCGGATTATGCGACCAAGGCTGGCCTAAGATGCGTCATTGTCGAGAGCGAACTCGTCGGTGGCGACTGCTCGTTCTGGGCCTGTATTCCGTCGAAGGCCCTGTTGCGGCCGCCGTCGGCGCGCGACGCCGCCTTGCGGGTGGCCGGGTCGAAGGAGTCGGTAACGGGTCCACTCGATGTTGCGGCCGTCCTCGCCCGCCGCGATGCCTTTGTGAGCGACTGGGATGACGCCGGGTCACTCCCCTGGCTCGAGGGTGCAGGGATCGATCTCGTTCGAGGCCACGGACGCCTCGCCGGAGTGCGGCGAGTCGAGGTGACGACGGATGCCGGTGACGTTGTCGTTCTTGAGGCGAAGTACGCCGTCGCTGTGTGCACCGGATCGAACGCGCTCATTCCGCCGATCCCCGGCCTCGCCGACGCGAAGCCGTGGACGAGTCGCAATGCGACGAGCGTGAAGAACGTGCCCGAGTCGCTCGCGATCATCGGCGGTGGCGTCGTCGCCGCCGAGATGGCCACAGCGTTTGTCGCGCTCGGATCAGCGGTGACCGTGATCGCGCGCAGCGGACTGCTCTCGGGGCTTGAGCCGTTCGCCGGCGAAGCCGTCATGACGAGACTGCGCGCCGATGGCGCGACCGTGCTTCACGGTGCTCCTGTCGGAGTCACTCGGGACGGTGATGTCGTCTCGATCGAGCTCGACTCGGGCGAGGTCGTCACTGCGGCTGAGGTGCTCGTTGCGACGGGTCGCTCGCCGCGAACCACCGATATCGGGCTCGATACCGTCGGCCTCACGCCTGGCGACTGGATCGGCGTTGACGACTCACTTCTCGTGCAGGGCGTCGAGGGCGACTGGCTGTATGCCGCTGGAGACGTCAACCACCGCGTCCTGCTTACTCACCAGGGCAAGTACCAGGGCCGTGCCGCCGGGATGGCGATCGCCGCCCGCGTTCGAAACCCTGGGACGCAGGCCGAACCATGGGGCGACCTCGCGGCATCCGCTGATCACGAACGTGTTCCGTCGGTCATCTTCAGTGAGCCGCAGGTGGCGACGGTCGGGCTGACGGCCGCTGCTGCTGAGAAAGCGGGCTACCGCACGCGGGTCGTCGACTACGACCTCGGTGCGGTTTCCGGATCCGGCCTGCACGCCGACGGATACGAAGGACACGCCCGGATGGTCGTCGACGAGGATCGGGGCATCGCCCTCGGCGTCACGTTCGTCGGCCAGGATGTCGCTGAGCTGCTGCACGCCGCGACCATCGCCGTTGTCGGTGAGGTGCCGCTGAGCCGACTCTGGCACGCGGTACCCGCGTTCCCAACGATGAGTGAAATCTGGCTTCGGCTGCTCGAGACCTACCGGGCCGGAGAGTGAGCGGCGTGGCTTCGAGGTCCCTGTTGAGCCGTGTCGGGTATTGGTATGCGACAGCTGTCGGCTTTATCTGGGGCGCGATCTGGTCGACGGGCAGAATCAAACGTCGCAATGGGCTGTTTGTCTTCACCGGGATGCCGAAGTGGACGTTTGGCCGTGGAGGCTCGTGCGTCGGTGGGTGTTACCTGACCGACCGGAACGTCTCTGCCGATGTTCTCGAGCATGAGGCCGTGCATAAGGGCCAGTGGGAGCGGTACGGCATGGTGTTTCCGATCCTGTATTTCTTCGCCGGGCGCGACCCGCTGAAGAACCGGTTCGAGATCGAGGCTGGCCTGGAAAAGGGCGGCTACATCCGGCGTCCCGTCCAGCGGACTCGCTGACGCCGTGGCTGTTCGTGCGGGAGGGGCGTCGTAAATATGCAACTCGGCGTATACAGTTTCGGCGATATCGCTCGCGATCCGGAAACCGGGCAGCTGGCATCCGCTGAGCAGCAACTTCGCGAGACGATCGAACGGATTCGGCTCGCGGATGAGCTCGGCCTGGATTGGTTCGGCATCGGTGAGCATCATCGACCGGAGTATTCGATCACGTCACCGTCGACCGTGCTCGCCGCAGCGGCATCCGTGACGAAGAACATCACGCTGTCGAGCGCCGTCACGGTGCTGTCGACCGAGGACCCGGTGCGGGTATTTCAGCAGTACTCGACGATCGACTTGCTGAGTGGCGGTCGGGTGGAGGTTGCTGCCGGACGGGGATCGTTCATCGAGTCGTTTCCGTTGTTCGGCGCGAACCTCGCCGACTACGACGAGCTGTATGAGGAGAAACTCGGGCTGCTGCTCGAGATCAATGCGAATGAGCGGGTCACCTGGTCGGGCAAGTTCCGGCCGGCGCTCGTAGACGCGCTCATCCTGCCGCGGCCACACCGGGGAAAGCTCGACATCTGGATCGCGACGGGCGGCAATCCGGAGTCCTCGATGCGGGCCGGCTATCTTGGGCTGCCGATCAACTACGCCATCATCGGTGGTTCGCCCGAGCAGTTCGCTCCACTTGCCGCGCTGTATCGCGAGGCGGGAGTGGCGGCAGGCCACGCGGCATCCGACCTCAAAGTTGCCGTCTCAGGGCCGGGATTTCTGGCGAAGACGAGCCAGGAGGCGAAGGACACCTTCTTCCCGTACTGGCACCGGTCGATGACGGCGATTGCGGCCGAGCGCGGTTTCACCGCGCCCAGCCGACTGGGGTTCGAGACGCAGGTTGCGCGCCGCGGCGCGATCTTTGCGGGGAGCCCGAACGAGGTCGCCGACAAAATGATCGCGCTGCACGGGCACCTCGCGCACGATCGGCAGGCGCTGCAGATGGACTGGTCGGGGCTGCCGCACGCGCTCGTGATGCGATCGATCGAGTTGCTCGCGACCGAAGTGCTGCCGCAGGTACGGGCAGAGCTGGGTTAGCTGTCGTCGCCTGAGTTCTTATGGGTCGAGGTCGGGCTCAGTCCAGGTCGTCAGGGTCGCGGCCGGTACGTTCGCCCGTTTCGAGGGTGTCGATGCTGGCGAGGTCGTCATCGTCGAGTTCGAACCCGAAGAGGTCGAGGTTGGCAGCGATGCGCTCGGGAGTGACCGACTTCGGGATGACAATGTTTTCGAGCTGCACGTGCCACCGGAGGACGACCTGCGCATCGGTCACGCCGTGCTTGTCAGCGATGGCGTCGAGAGTCGGATTGCCGATGACCCGACCTCGGGCGAGTGGCGACCATGCTTCGGTTCGGATGCCGTGGGCTGCGTGGAACTCGCGCGCCGCCTTTTGCGGGAGCCACGGGTGCAGTTCGATCTGGTTGACGGCTGGGACGACATCCGTTTCGGCGAAGAGTCGCTCGAGGTGGTGCGGGTGGAAGTTGCTGACGCCAATCGAACGGACGCGACCGTCGGCCTGGAGCCGTTCGAGGGCGCGCCAGGTGTCGACGTAGCGGTCCTGCTTCGGGGCCGGCCAGTGGATGAGGTAGAGGTCGAGAACGTCGAGGCCGAGCAGGTCCATGCTCGTGTCGAAGGCGCGAAGGGCCTGGTCGTAGCCGTGGTCGGTGTTCCAGACCTTGGTCGTGACGAAGATCTCGTCGCGCGGAACGCCTGACCTGCGGATGCCCTCCCCCACTTCGGCCTCGTTGGCGTAGAGGGTCGCCGTGTCGATGTGTCGGTAGCCGGTCTCGATTGCGGTGGTGACGGCATCCGCTGTTCGTTCACGAGGCACCTTGTAGACGCCGAATCCGACCTGTGGGATGTGGTGGCCGTCATTGAGGGTAAGGGAGGGAACTGTGCGGGGATCCATGGGTCCATTATCGTCGGCGTGGTGGACGGCGTGGCAGGGTCGAAATGTAAGCGGCGACTGCACGTGTGGCGGGACGCCGAGCGAGAGGTTGGAGAACTGTGCGGATGCCTCCCGCCGGGTTCGGTTCGCCGTGTGCGGACCCGCACGCGCTCGCGGCCCCTTCGTAGGAAGAGGACGAGTAGCATCATCATCACCCGGCACGAACCTATGTTCTATTGCTTGTGCTATTTTCCTCGCTAGAACTGGAGAACTTGGGTTGGCTGTTTGGCCTCCTTTGCTCGAGAAATGCAGCTCGTCCGACTATTTCTTCGAATACCTCTTCTAATGTCGGTGATATTTTGGTACTATAGAGCATGGTCCAGATATCGGAGCAGATTCGCCAGATCGCACAGGACGTGTGCGACCGAATCGCTTCGCTTGAACCGACTTCCTCTCTAGCC
>JAZQRG010000036.1:0-3403 GCA_045629445.1 Mycetocola sp.
TTTTCAGCGTCTGGCTCGAAGTCTTACACAGATCAGGCGGTGAATCAGACGCACGGATGCCGGTGGCTCAGGGAAGTTGGACCTGAAATCGACCCCCTGAGTAAAGCGCTTAACTTTTTCCTTGACAACCCCCGCTCAGGGGGCACAGAATCGGAGAACGCTTTGGTTAAGCGCTTTACCGGCACATCGACGTTCCGCACCTGGCAAGGGAGCCAATCATGAAGAAACGCACACTGACCACGCTGGTTGCGATCCTCGCGATCACACCGCTCACCCTCACGGGATGCTCGGGCGGAGGGGGAGGACAGTCGCAGGGAGACCCCGACACCCTCACCGTCCTCGACTACTACAACAACGAGCCGGACAAGACGCTCATCCAGGCGGCTATCGACAAGTGCGCCGAAGAACTCGATGTGACCATCAAGCGCGAAACGGTTCCCGGTAAGGACCTCATCCAGAAGGTACTGCAGCGCTCGAGTTCCAAGACCCTTCCCGATGTGCTCATGCTCGACAACCCTGACCTGCAGGAGATCGCAGCAACCGGTGGGCTTGCCCCGCTCAGCGACTACGACGTTGACACGTCGGGCTTCGCCGAAGGCATCCTCGAGGCCGCGACCTACGAAGACGAGGTATACGGCCTCGCGCCGACCGTCAACACCCTCGGCCTGTTCTACAACGAGACGCTCCTCGCCGAGGCCGGTGTCACTCCGCCCACCACCTGGGAAGAGTTGAAGACCGCATCGGCAGCGCTGACGACGGGCGACCAGTACGGCCTCGCTTTCTCCGGCATTGCCACCTACGAGGGAAGCTGGCAATTCCTGCCGTTCATGTGGACCAACGGAGGTGACGAGACCGACCTCAATACCCCGGAGGTCGCGGAAGCGCTTCAGCTCTGGGTTGACCTCGTCCAGAGCGGGTCAGCGTCGAAGGGCGTCCTCAACTGGTCGCAGGCCGACGTCAAAGACCAGTTCGTCGCCGGTAAAGCCGCGATGATGATCAACGGACCGTGGCAGATCCCCGGACTCGCCGAGACGCCCGAGGTGAAGTGGGGCACCGTCCAGGTTCCCGTGAACGAGGCCGGTCAGACCCCGATCGCCCCGCTCGGTGGTGAAGTCTGGACCGTTCCGGTGACCGGAGACGACGAGAAGCAGGCCAAGGCGGCATCCTTCGTCGAGTGCATCTCAAGCGATGACAACCAGCTCGAACTCGCCACCGAGCGCTACACGGTCCCGACCAAGACCGAGCTCTCCGACGAGTACGTCGAGGCAGTTCCGACCATGGCGGCCTTCACCGAGCAGGTTGAGAACGCCCGCTCGCGCACCGGCCAGCTCGGTGAGGACTGGCCTGAGGCCGCAACCGTGATCTACACGGCGATCCAGCTCGCCCTGACCGGGCAGGCATCCGCCGAGGACGCGTTCGAACAGGCATCCGCTGGCTAATCACGCCGCTTAACCACGCGAGATATTTCCTCTGAGCAGGGTGTTCCGACAGGAACGCCGAAAGGGTCACTCATGTCATCGACACGTCTCACCAGCGACCCGGCAAACGCCGGTCGTGCGGGCACGCCTCGTCGGGGCACCCTGCCACACCGCTCTGAATCGTCGCCGGAATACCGCACCCTGAAGCAGCGTCAGTTCCGGCGGCAGTTCTCGAAGGAGAACATCACCAAGATTCTCTTCGTGGTGCCTGCAGCGCTCTATATCCTGCTGTTCTTCGGCTTTCCGGTCGTCAAGAACATCGTGATGAGCCTGCAGGACTACACGACGAAGACCTTCTTTACCGGCGAAGCGCCGTGGGTCGGTTTCCAGAACTACCTCACGGTGTTCTCGAGCAACCTCTTCTGGCCGTCGCTTCTCAACACGGCACTGTTCACGATCGGGTCGATCGTCGGGCAGTTCGTGATCGGGCTGGCGCTCGCCGTGTTCTTCAAGCGTCGCTTCCCGCTCAGCAACTTCCTCCGTTCGATGCTGCTGCTGCCGTGGCTGCTCCCACTGATCGTGGCGAGCGCGACCTGGCGGTCCATCCTCGACCAGGACAGCGGCATCCTGAACCGGTTCCTCGGCACCTTCGGGATCGAGGCCATTCCGTGGCTGACCGACCCGTCCGTTGCGCTCACGGCTGTCATTCTCGTCAACATCTGGATCGGCATCCCGTTCAACGTCACGATTCTCTACGGCGGTCTGCAGGACATCCCGGACGAGCTGTACGAGGCGGGAGCCCTCGACGGCGCAACCGGCTGGAAGGCGTTCTGGCACATCACCTGGCCGAACCTGCGCCCGGTCGTGAGCGTCGTGCTGCTGCTCGGCGTTGTCTACACGCTCAAGGTGCTCGACATCATCCTCGGACTCACCAACGGCGGGCCGGCGAACTCGACCCAGACCCTCGCCATCCGTTCGTACCAGGAATCGTTCGTGAACTTCGAGTTCGGCGTCGGTGCTGCCTTCAGCAACATCCTCATCCTCATCTCCCTGCTGTTCGCCATCATCTACCTGCGCGCCAACCGGCGTCAGGTCGACGAGTAAGGGGCACGACATGACCATCGCACCCGTCGTCCTTCCGCACGCCGGAACCACCCAGCGCCAGAAGAAGGAGAAGACCCGCTCGGCCGGTTACACCGTGCTCGGCGTGATCTTCCTCGGCGTCATGCTCTTCCCGGTCTACTGGATGATTAACGCGTCACTCCAGCCATCGGGAAACACGCTCACCGCCGACATCTTCCCGTTCAACCCGAGTTTCGCCGGCTACGAGAAAGCCATTACCGACCAGGGCCAGAACCTCGTCACGAGCCTCCTGATCTCGCTCGGCACGGTCGTGCTGACGCTCGTGATCGCGGCACCGGCCGCGTATGCGCTCGCGCAGTTCCGGTTCCGGTGGATCAACGTCGCGCTGCTCGCTATCATCATTTCGCAGATGATCCCCGGCATCGTGATCGCCAACGCCCTCTACGCGGCGTACAACGACATCGGACTGCTCAACTCGATTCCCGGGCTGATTCTCGCGGATGCCTCGCACGCGATCCCGTTTGCGATCCTCATCCTGCGGGCGTTCATGATCGGCATCCCACCGTCGATCGTCGAAGCGGCGCGGGTCGATGGAGCTGGACTGGTGCGGGCGTTCGTGTCGATCGTCGTTCCGATCAGCCGTAACTCGATCATTACGGCTGCGCTGTTCGCGTTCCTCTTCTCCTGGAGTGACTTCCTGTTCGCGCTCACCTTGACGACCACCGAGGAGGTGCGACCGGTGACGCTCGGCATCTACCAGTACCTCGGCACGCAGGTGTCGAACTGGAGCGCCGTCATGGCGACCGCCGTGCTGTCGTCCATCCCCGCGATCGTGTTGCTCATCCTCGCGCAGAAGTACATTGCTGCCGGCGCCACCGGTGGTGCCGTGAAGTAGGTCGCTC
>JAZQRG010000037.1:0-1622 GCA_045629445.1 Mycetocola sp.
GCGAACCTCGTGTTCGCGAGTGCCCGGTTTGCCGGGGTTCCGCTCGAGCCGTGGTCCGGGGTGCGTGACTTTCTCCTCGAATCGTGGGATGCCGTCGCCGCGTGCGCCCTCCAGCGAAGCACCCAGACGAACGAAGCGAGGCGTTTGGCGACCCTGCTGCCCGCGTTCGGTTCCGGCCCGTCAGACATCGCCCTGATCGAGGTGGGAGCGTCGGCCGGGTTATGCCTGCACCCCGATCGCTGGCGCTATGACTTCGGAGACGGGCGCGTGGTCGGCAACAGCGACGCACCAGTGCTCAGCACGCGGGCAAACCGAGCGACACCGATTCCCGACGAGCGTCGAGTGGTGTGGCGTGCCGGTATCGACCTCAATCCTCTCGACGTGTCGAAGAGCGAGGATCTGCGTTGGCTCGAGACCCTCATCTGGCCGGTTAACGACGGCGAAGAAGACGCCGACCGCCTCAACCGCCTCCACGCGGCCGCGGACATCGCCCGCTCGGACCCGCCCCGCCTCGTGACGGGCGACCTCCTCACCGACACGATGGACCTCGTCGCGGAGGCTTCGCGGAACGCCGCGGAGGTAATCGTGTTCCACTCCGCGGTACTCGCGTACCTGACCGAGGACGACCGCACGATCTTTGCCGAGCAGATGGCTGGCTCCGGCGTGACCTGGATCGCGAACGAGGGGATTGGGATCGTCGCAGGAAGCGAGAACGCAGCAACAGGCGCCCCTGACGGTGCGTTCGTGATCACGAGAAACGCCGTTCCGGTCGCCTTCGCCGACCCGCACGGAGCGTGGCTCACCTGGCACGAGCACTGAACGCCTCGTCGGTCGAGCGCAACGACGAACCCGCCGAGCACAACGGGGCCCCGGCGTCCCTGCCGAAGATGGCGGCGATGCGGCCACTTTCTGTCCTAGAGAGCGCGAAGAATGAGGATATGGCAGAAACGACGTCACGGGCGCTTGAACTCCTCGCCCTCCTGCAAACCCACCGGCACTGGCCGAGCGCGGACCTGGTCGCGCGCCTTGGTGTGACCGCGCGCACCCTTCGCCGCGACATTGACAGGTTGCGGACGCTCGGCTATCGAGTGACGGGCACCCGGGGCACGATCGGCGGATACCAGCTCGAAGCCGGACCGGAACTTCCTCCTCTCCTGCTCACCAATGAAGAGGCGGTCGCCATGGCGATCGGGCTCCGGTCATACGCCACGGAGGGCATCGCAGGGGGCGAGGTCACGGCGTTGACGGCGCTCGCCAAACTCGAGCACCTCCTGCCGCCCGAGCTTCGCAGACAGGTCAACGCGCTTTCGGCACACGTTCAGCCGTCGCGTCGTGAGGAGTCGCAGGTGTCTGCCGAACTGCTCGGACAACTCGCCCTCGCCTGCCGCGACCGCGACAGGATCCGGTTCCACTACATGGCTCGCGACGGTTCCGAGACTGATCGTCTCGTCGAGCCACACTCGATCGTGTCATCGTCCCACCACTGGTTCCTTGTCGCGTGGGATCTCACTCGCGATGCCTGGCGCACCTTTCGAATCGACAGAATCAGCCGGTTCTTCGACACCCGCGTTCGATTTGAGGAGAGGGATCTTCCGTCCGAGGACGCCGCTGAGTTCATTGAG
>JAZQRG010000038.1:0-5313 GCA_045629445.1 Mycetocola sp.
CCTGCGTCGCTGGAAGCGAGAACCGCGCCCAAATGACCCATTTCGATCAGTGCCGCATCGCTTGATTCGCGGCCGACACCCGCGACCAGGTCGGTGAACACGCGCACGTGCCTGCCGTGTTCGATGGCGTCGAGTACGGACGCACGCACGCAGTAGTCCGTTGCGATTCCGACGACATCGACGTCAGTGATGCCGTGCTCGTCGAGTACCGCCGAAATGCTTGCACCGTCGGATGCGCCGCCCTCGACCTCACCGTCATAGATCGAGTAGGCCGGTTCACCCTGCCCTTTCTTGACGTGCATTGTGACGTGGGAGAGGTCGAGTGCCGGATGGTATTCGGCGCCGCCGGTGCCGGCGACGCAGTGCGGGGGCCAGATCGTCACGAAGTCAGGGTCGGTGTCGGGAGCAGCGAAGTGCCCGCCGTTGTCGCCTTCGGGGTCGTGCCAGTCACGACTCGCAATCACCAGCGCGTAGTCGCCAAATGCCCGTGCAAGGTACCTCGTGGTGTCCGCAGCGACGGCAGCGCCACCGTCCACACCGAGTGCGCCGCCCTCGGTGAAGTCGTTCTGGACATCGATGATGAACAGTGCCTTGGTCATCGTTTCTCCGCTCCGGGTTGTTGCCTTCCGCCAGCGTACTCAGGTTGGGGAGGGACGTCACCGGCGCAGCCGCTCCCGCTCGACTTCGGGAGGAAAATCGGGGGGTTCACCGGCGTATAGATACTCGACCACCGGACTTTCCTCCCGAAACGACCAGGCGGCATCCGCTCTACGTGTTCGACAGGTTGGTGCCGCCAGCGCGCCGACACCTCATGAAGCTCCGCTGTCGCTGCCACGAGGAGCGTTACCGTCGCCGCCGCACTCCCGGCCGCTCAGCTTCGGGAGGAAAATCGTGGGGTTGGCCGGCGTATAGCGCCTCGACCCCCGGATTTTCCTCCCGAAACGACCATGCGGCATCCGCACTACGTGTTCGACAGGTTGGTGCCGCACTTGTAGAAACCGGTGGCGAGGGTGTCGATCGCCGTTCGCGCGCCTGAGCCGACGTTCCCCGTCGCGTAGATGGCGAACACGAGCGTTGAGCCGTCGACCGCGTCGATCATGCCGGTGAGGGTATATGCGCTCGAGATCGAGCCCGACTTGGCGCGGACGTGGCCGCGAGCGACCGCGTTGGCGCCGAAGAACCGGTTGGAGTAGTTGAGGGTGCCCGACTCGCCCGCAACGGGAAGCCCGTCACGGATGATGGCGAGGTGACCCTCACCCGCGTGGATCTTGAGGAACAGCTGCGTGAAGTACTGCGGCGGAACGGCATTGTTGCGGCTCATACCCGAGGCGTCGGCGGTGCGAAGCGCCGAGGTGTCGAGGCCGTACGCCTGAAGCCCCTGCGGAATCGCCGCAGCGATCGCGTCGATCGAGTTGCCGAGGCCGAGCGCGATAGCCACGTGCCTGCCGATCATCTCGGCGAGCGAGTTGTCTGACGGGATCAGCGACTGAGGGATGAGCACCGAGAGCGGTTGCGATGAGACGGATGCCAGCTCCGCGGCTCCTGCGGGCGCGGTGCCCTGCTCGGTGGGCACGTTTCCGAAGTACGACGCGAAGGCGGAGCCCGCACGCCCGATCGGGTCCTCGCCCCGCGGCGATAGGAACACCTGGGGATTCGCCCGGTCGGCGTCGACCTGCAGGGCTGTGATGTGCGACAGCCAGCCGGTCCCCCGCTCGGTCGGCGGCCAGGTGTCGCCCCACGTCTTGCCGCTGAAGTAGGTGGAGTCGAGCACGATCTTCGTGATCGGAATGCCCGGGTTCGCGGCCTCATACGCGGCCTTCGCCTTCGTGGCGAGGTCGTCGAGGTGGGCGGCCCCGGTGTAGACGGGTTCCTGGCCGGTCGGCAGTCGGGTGAGTGTGAGGTCTCCCCCACCGACGAGCACGAGTGTTCCTGGCTCGGCACCGGCGACAACGCGCGTCGATGCGCGGAAGTCAGGTCCGAGCACGTTGAGCGCAGCGGCAGCGGTAAGGACCTTCATCGAGCTCGCCGTCTGTGACGCCGTCGACGGGTCGCGTTCGAACAGGAGCTCGCCCGTCTCGGCGTTGAGCACCTGCGCCTGCATCGTGCCGAACCGGGAGTCGTTCAGGAGGCCGGCGACCGAGCAGCTGCGCAGGGCGGATGCCGGAACTTCTGATGCCGGGACAGGGCGCGGTGGCGGTGTCGTCGCGGTCGGGGTTGGGGTCGCAGACTCTTCGACGGACGTGAGTGCTGAGGGGGACGCACCCTCCGGCGCAGCGACAGCCGCACCCAACGCGACCGCGCCTGAGCCGAAAACGGCAAAGACGGCAACGGAGGCTGCAATGAGCCATGCTTTCGGGTGACGCACGAACAGAGCGCCGATTCCACCGGTCCTGTGGCTCGGCGGGTGCGGCGGCTCGGCACCGTCGTCGCCCGCGACAGTCACCGCCTGGCCAGCAGTGCTCGTGGTAAATCCAGCGCCGATCGACGCTGCCGCAGCGACCGGGGGTATCGAGACGACGGTGGCCGTTTCGGCGGTGAGGGGCGGCTCGTCCATCACGGCGCCGTCGGGATGCTCCCACCCTGCCTGCGGTTCGACGTCAAACGGTTCCAGCTCGCTGAGCGTCCACCCGGCCTCGTCCTCCGACTCGCTCAACGTCCACCCGGCGTCGTCCGCGGGCTCGCCAGCGGCATCACCGACCACCGCGGAAGGCTCCGAGGCCGCGTCGAGCGGCCCGGTCACACCCTCGTCGTCGGGACCCGTGTTGTCGCTCGGTGATTTTTCGCGCACCCGGGCATTTTAGCGGGCTGTGATGCTCGCGCGCTCGGCGGCATCCGTTCGATTATTCGCCGGGGTAGACGAGACCGATCTGACGGCGGATCTCGTCGAGGGTTCCCATGATCGCGACGGTCTCGTCGAGCGGCAAAAGTGGGCTGTCGAACTCGCCTGCGGCGACGAGCCGCTCGAGTTCAGCGGCCTGGAATTGCATGCCGCGCCCTTCCACTGCCGACTCATAGGTCTCGGTCGCCTCATTGGCCGCGTTGTAGACCGTGAACGACGTCGGGGTGTACCAGACGGCGTCGATGTCGATGCGGCCCTCAGTTCCGAGGATGCTGGCGACGTTGGGCCCCTTGGTGTCACTCGCCGACAGCGTGGTCGCGATACGGCTCTCGCCGTACCCGAACAGGGTCGCCACTGTGGCGTCCGCGCCTGTCGACTTGAAGGTCGCTGTCGCCTGCACGGTGTCCGGCGTTCCGAACAGGTCGTTTGCAAACGAGATCGGGTAGATGCCCAGGTCGAGCAGGGCGCCTCCGCCGAGGGCGAGATCGTTGATGCGGTGGGCAGGGTCGTCAGGCAGGTCCTGCGTGTGGTCGGCAATGAGCGACCGAACATCGCCGATCGCGCCCGACGCGATGACCTCGCGGATCCGGATCATGTGCGGCAGGAACCGTGTCCACATAGCCTCGAGTACCACGAGTCCGCGTTCGCGGGCCCGGCGGGCAACCGCTTCCGCCTCGGGCTGGTTAAGCGTGAACGGCTTCTCCACCAGAACGTGCTTGCCGGCATCGAGCGCCAGGAGCGCCTGTTCGGCGTGGAACGGATGAGGGGTGGCAATGTAGATCGCGTCGACCTCCGGGTCGGCCACGAGGTCTTCATAGCTGGCGTGCACGTTCGGGATACCGAACTCATCGGCGAACGCCCGAGCGGATTCTTCTCGCCGCGAGCCAACGGCCTGCAACGCGAAGCCGTGAAGAACGAGATCTGACGCGAATGCCCGGGCAATGCCGCCCGGTCCGAGGATGCCCCAGCGGAGCCCAGTTGTAATCACGGGTCTAGACTACTGGCGACGATGTACTATCCAGGAGCCAAAGGCGACAATGTCGGATGCCATCACACTCGTTCCTCTCGGAGCGGCCGCTTTGCGGGCGCTCACCGCTGGTGACCTCGCTGAAGCGAGCCGGATCACAGGCTTCGCGCTCCCGGAAGAATACCTCGACCACACCTGGCTGTGGGAGCTTCGGAGCGCCCAGTTGGCCGAAGACCCCGAGGACGAGCCCTGGGTAGCGTGGGTTGTCGCCCGCACGTCTGATCGCACGGTGATCGGCAGGTCGGGGTTCCACGGGCGACCGGACGCGGACGGCATGGTCGAGTTGAGCTACGGCGTGCTGCCGGAGCACCGGCGCAAGGGATACGCAACAACGATCCTCGCCGCGCTTGTCAACCACGCCCGCGGGCATCCGGATGTCCGGGTGCTTCGCGCGACGATCAGTCCTGAGAATGTGGCGTCGCTTGCGACACTGTCGAAATTCCCGTTCACCCACGTCGGCGAGCAGATCGACGAGATCGACGGCCTCGAGCTGATCTACGAACTTCCCACCGGCTCCTGACCAGAGGGTCGGTCCCCCGCATAGGGGACTGGGCGGTGAGCGCGCGCGGTCTTATGCTGGCAGCCAGGCACAGTGCTGAACGGCAACAAAAAGGTCCCCTCCCGCCACCCGAAAGGCGACCAGAGGGGACTTCCCGATTGGGGGCACAGTCGGGAGTACGCGTTTCCAGAAGGATTCGTGCACGTGACCTGACCGTATCAGCCCGGAACGCGCGCCCGATAGACCACGCTTGGGGGGTGTGTTCCTTCCGAGTGCGCTCGACGGACACCGGTATGCCGGCAGCAGAGCGGACTCTGCTGACATCGAGGTGCGCGTAACGTGGCAATGGCGTCGAGTTCTCTCGTCGACGCATGCCACTTCGGAAAGGACACCATGACACCTCTCTACACCGCAGAAGCGCTCGCCACCGGCGGAGGCCGTAACGGACACGTGACGGCGCCATCGGGTCGCCTTGACATGGACATGGCAGTGCCGAAGGAAATGGGTGGCTCGGGCCAGGGGTCGAACCCTGAAGAGCTTTTTGCGGCCGGTTACGCCACCTGCTTCCACTCGGCGCTGCAGGCAGCGGCCCGGACGAGGAAAGTGGATCTGGGCGACTCGTCGGTCGGCGCACGCGTACACGTGCTCTCCACCGAGAACGGAGGCTTCGGTCTTGCCGTCGACCTCGAGGTCGTCATTCCCGAGCTTGAACCGGCTCTCGCGCAGGAGATCGCAGACGCCGCACACACGATGTGCCCGTACTCCAACGCAACCCGCGGCAATATCGACGTCACCATCACGGTTACTGACGACTAATCCGGCCGGTTAACGAAACAGGGACCGAAGCTTTTCGCTTCGGTCCCTGTTCTGTGTGGAGCCGCCTGTGGGAATCGAACCCACGACCTTTTCATTACGAGTGAAACGCTCTGCCGACTGAGCTAAGGCGGC
>JAZQRG010000039.1:0-1920 GCA_045629445.1 Mycetocola sp.
GCTGAGGCGGAGGCGAGGCTGTTGACGTACCTCAAGGGCGAGGAGAGGATCAGCTTCCCCGCAGGTCGACTCCGGCGGTTCGAACAGATGCGACCGCGGATGGATCTGGTGGAACGGGCGCGCCAGGACTATGCAGCCGAGCGTTACTACAGCGTCGTCCTAGTGCTGCTGGCAGTCATGGACGGGTTTGTGAATGACTTCGAGAAGGATCGCCGAAAGGGCCTACACAGTCGTGCGGTGGAGGAAATGACTGCTTGGGACAGCGTGGTTGGGCACCATCTGGGACTCAGTCATGCGCACAAGACCCTCACAAGGACCTTCAAGAAGCTCGACACCTCAGCGGTCACGGAGCTTTACCGGAACGGGATCGTTCACGGGATGTTGACCAACTTCGACAACGAGGTGGTTGCTGCCAAGGCTTGGAACCGGCTCTTCGCGGTCGCTGACTGGGCAGATTCGCGGGTCAAGGAGCAGGCGCCCGTAGAAGTTCAGCCGACCTGGAAAGAGATGTTCGCCAAGCTTCAGTCGACATCACAAACGAGGAAACTGCTGGACGAATGGACGCAGCACGAGTACGAAGCCACGTCGATCGATAGTTGGGGGGTCATCGGCACGTGCCAAGACTTTCTGCGGCGGTGGCGCGATCGCCAGTGGGCGCCTCTTGGTGAGCACTTCATCCGCTTCGGGACGGATCCGGTCCACAAGGGGAAACTTGCGATCGCCGCACGCTCGCTCTACGAGGATCACGTTTTGACGGACTGGGATCTGAGTCAGGTGCGCCACACCGGAGCGGCCGCTGCCGAGGTCTACGGGCTGGCGACGATAAACGGAGAACGCCGCTCGCTGAAGTTGCGGTGGGTGCGAGTCTCGGAGACGGACGACGTCGCGTGTGAGTGGGAGCCGGGTAGGTGGGTCCTGTCTCCAACGTATCCGGAATCCTTCACGACGGAGGACGATGCTCAAGAGCTCTAGCCGGGAGAGCACCAGCGCTGGGCTCTGAGGTGGCGCTGGCCAGACGAGCGGCGTCCATGGCGTCGCTGATCTCGTCGAGGCGGTCTTCGAAGAGGTGGCCGTAGGAGTCCATCGTCATGGTGGCGGAGGCGTGGCCGAGCATCTGCTGGACGGCTTTGACGTCGGCGCCAGCGGCAATGCCAGAGATGCCGCGTTGTGGCGTCGCTCGTGGGGTGGAGTCCGGGCACGCCGATCGATTCTGCGGCGGTCGCGAGGACGGTGCTGAAACGCGGAGACGCGAAGGACGTCGGGCCCGCGGCCGAAGTGAAGCGCTTCGGTCAGGACGAGCCGGAGATGTGATCTCCCCACGTCTTCTCGGCCTCTTCCAAGCTCATCTGTTCGACCCTGGAAGCGGGGAGGCGGACCACGTAGACCAAGGCTTCGGTCAGCCACTTCGGAATGGGCTCGGGAGTTTCAGGCTCTTTGGTGGCCGTCAGGTCGCGAGCCTGCTTCGCAAATAGCTCGAGCACGTCTGAAAGTGCCTTGGTCCTGGGCGAGTCGTCGGCGTCGGCGATTCGCTGGCTGATCTCGGCGTATACCTCGCTGTCCTTTCGATAGCCGACCGCCCACACCTCTGCGATCTCGATGAGATATTCGCCGGATTCGTCCTGTTCGATTCGCCATACGATGCGCCAGTCCCGGTCGCCAACCGCGATCTTCCGATAGCCGATCAAACCGCCCAGCAGTGCCTCGCCGGCTTCGGGATCACGCTCCAGCTGGATCATCTTCTTCAATGCCCAGCGCACGATCTGCGGATCCGCCTTGAACAGCCCTTTCAAGTCCTCGACTGCATCGTCGGTCAGACGGACAACACAACCCGGGACGTCGGGGTGCTTCTGTCTCTCAGACATGCGCTTCGGCCGTAGCGTAATCGTCGATCACTCGCGCCCGGCGACGAGGTCCGCGTCG
>JAZQRG010000040.1:0-2619 GCA_045629445.1 Mycetocola sp.
ATGTAGTTCTCCAGGCCGGTCCACGTCGAACCGCCGAACACGCCCCACTCGGTGAAGCTGTAGTAAAGGGACTGGGCGAGCGGCCACAGGTAAAAGAGGGTGACACCGGCAAACAGCGGCGCGACGAAGAGCACCGGCCACCAGCCGTCACGGGTGAGGGTATTTCGTTTCATGGGCATTGTCTCCTTGACGCAGGACCGCCGGGGGAGTGGGTGCCGCCGCTCATGCGGTGGCACCCACTGTTGATCGAATCGCCTACTTTTCCTTGGCCAGCGACGCGTTCATCTTCTCGGCGAGTTCTTCGAGGACCTCGTCGACCGGGCGGTCACCCGAGACCGCGGCGGGGAGGAGGTCGGACTCGATCTTGAGCCACGCACCGGTGTTCTTCGAGACCGGGTATGCGACCGAGTACTCCTCGGCGGCATCCCCAAAGACTTCGAGGTTGTAGCCGGGGGCGGAGTCCACGAAGTCCTGCTGGGTGCCAGTGAACGCGGGGTTGGCCGCTCCACTCGCCGCCTGGATCAGGGCTGCGTCTTCCGAGCCAAGGTAGCTGAGGAAGGCCTGCGCCGCCTCAGGGTTGTCCGACTTTGCGCTCATGACGTTGCCAACACCGTGAATGACACTCTTACGTTCACCGGTGGGGGCGAGCGGGATCTTTGCGACGCTGAGGTCATCCTTCACTGGGGAGTCGAGCATGCCTGAGATGCGCCAGTTGCCGCCCCACATCATCGCCGCTTTACCGTTCTGGAGTCGGACGAACCCGTTCGTGTCGGCGTTCTCTGCCGGGGTGATGCTTGAACCGTCGGCTGCCATGTCGGCCCAGAACTGTACGGCCTCGATCGCCTCCGGGCTGTTGTAACCCGATTCGCCGTCCTCGTTGATAATCGTTCCACCGTTGCTCATGACAGCGGGGTAGATGTTCTCCTGGTTGCGGCTGGTGTCAGCGGAGCCGACAATGCCTTCTCCGCCAAGCGTGTCAGAGACGGTCTTCGCTGCCGTGTGGTAGTCGTCCCAGGTCCAGTCGTCCGTCGGTGCTTCGACGCCCGCGCGCTCGAGAATGGCCTTGTTGTAGAGCAGGCCGATGGTGTCGAAGTCCTTCGGCACGCCGTATTGCTCACCATCCAGGCTGTAGATCTCGTTCATGGCATCCGGGTAATTCGACGGGTCGATCAGGTCGGCGTCGACGAACGGCTTGATCGGTGCAAGCAGGTTGTTGCTTGCGAAGAGCTGCAGGTTCGGTCCGTTCATCCAGAAGACGTCGGGCAGGGAATCTGACGATCCCTGCGTCTGGAGCTTGGTGAAGTACTGCTCGAACGCGGTGAGTTCGACCGAGACGTCCACGTTGGGGTAGGTCGTGTTGAAGTCGGCGATGAGTTCTTCCATCGCCGGCTGCTGGTTGATATCCCAGATGGCGTAGGTGATTTTTCCCTTGACCTCGGCCGGGTCTGACGGAAGGGAGATCTCTCCCGTTGCGTCTCCGCCACCGCTGGCTGAACATCCTGACAACAGCAACGCCGTGGCCGCGACAGCCACAACCGCTCGAGATAACCGCATTCGTACTCCTACTTCGTTGATGGGGCAGTGTTACTTCTTCAGTGCGTTTGGTTCTTCAGCTTCACGAGTGAAGCTTTTTCCTGGTGGTTCTCGAAAGCGAGATCAGGTCTATCGGGAGCGGAGTGATCCGCTGGGGGTGGAACCGGTGCGAAGGGCGTTCATTCTTCAGCGCCCTCGGTCCCGGGGTATGCGAGGTCCGGCACGGGGACGCCTTCGATTCCGAAGAGTGCCTGCGACGAGTTCTGGAACGCGAGTGCCAGTGCGCCGAACAGGGTGCCGTCTGAGCCGAGGGTCGAGCCTGCGAGCGGTGGCTTGCCATCGAGCATGACCAGACGGTGAACCTCGGTGCGCAACAGGTCGACGAAATAGTCGCTCGAGCGCGACAGTCCGCCGCCGATGACGATGAGGTCGGGATCGAACGCGAGGCTGACCATCGTGATGTGTGGGGCAATCTCGACGACGAATCGCTGGATCTCGTCGATGGCGTCGGGGTCACCCTTTCGCGCGTTCGCGAACACCAGTTCCGCCGTCGGCGCTGACGACCACATGAGCTGCCCGTGCACGGCGGTGCTGGTCCAGCGCATTCCCCTCTGGCTGCCGATCTCACCCGAGCTGCGGTGGGCGCCCTGGTGGATGTTCCCGCCGATCATGAGCGACATCGAGATCCGGTTGCCGATCTGCAGGTAGATGATGTTCTCGGCGAGGCTCGCGGCACCGAGGTGGTGCTCGGCGAAGCCGGCAAGTTTGATGTCGTTCTCGAGGAAGACGTGTGCGCCGAACTCTTCGCTGATCTGGCTGGCCACACACACGCCGTTCCACTCAGGGACGACGAAGCTCTGGGAAATGGCACCGTCGTCACTGACGATGCCGGATACGCCGACGCAAGCAGCCTGTAGCCGGTCGGGCGAGAGGTTCGAGCGGGTGAGAGCCTCGTTAACCGCGGAGATGACGGCATCCACCCGTTCGGCACCGGTCAGCGGGCCGGCAACCTGGCGATCGAAGCGCCCGATCAGGGTTCCCCTGAGGTTCGCGAGGATCACACGAATGTTGTTGGGCCCGGCGTCA
>JAZQRG010000041.1:0-3637 GCA_045629445.1 Mycetocola sp.
ACATGGCTACGATCCGACTTCGGTGCTCGTCGAAGGGGCCATTGACAGGTTCAAACCCAACACGGCACCGGGACCTCAGTCGGCGCCGGCACCACGCCGCTCGTCTGCGGTCACACGCACGAGATTCTGCCCGGGCTGAGCCGTCCGAAGTGAGAGTCGAGAGTGGCAGCCACGTATCGCGGGCCGCCACTCCCCCTGATCTTCACATGTAGGAGCCGTCCCTTGACCTACATCGCAAAGCTCTATCGCGCCTTCGAATATCTTCGCGCGATCGTGGAAAGGGCAACCGCGAGTACCAAGATGCCGCCCTTGAAGATGAACTGCCAGAACGTGGGCGTGCCCAGCAGGCTGAGTCCATTGAAGCCCACGCTCACCACAAGCACACCGATGAGCGTGCCAAGGATGTGGAATTCACCGTCGCGCAGCGTTGCCGACCCGAGGAAGACGGCCGCGAAAGAGTCCATCAGGTAGCCGTCAGCAGCGCTGACGGTTCCACTGCCGAGAACGGACGCCAGCAGTACGCCGGTGAGCGCGGCACAAACGCCCGCAATGACGAACGCGGTGATTTTGGCGCGGTCGGTCCGTATACCGGCCAGGCGTGCCGCCGATTTGTTAGCACCGACAGCCTGGATTCGCTGCCCGGTTGCTGTGCGGTTGAGTACGATCCAGAGGATCGCGACGACGATCGCCATGATCCAGATCGGGTTCTGGATGCCGAGGAACCGACCGAGGGTCACGTAGGTGAATTCCACCGGCACCTGGGTGATTGGAGACCCGGCGGTGTAGCCGAACGCGAGGCCGGTGAGGATAGTCCCGATTCCGAGCGTCGCGACAACCGCGTTCACCCGCGCCTTCGTCACCAGCACGCCGTTCACGCCGCCGATGCCGCCACCGATCATCAGCGTTACAACGACAGCGAGGATCAGAGGCAGGCCCTGATTCGCGACAAGACCCGTGACGAGCACACCGGCGAGGCTCGCGGCATACCCGACGCTGAGGTCGAATTCACCGACCACAAGCACCATCGTCAGCCCACACGCAATGATGGCCGTAAGCGCGGACTGGTTCACGATGCTCAGAAGGTTGTTTGCGCTCAGGAAAGCGCCGTTCGGAACAGCGATGCCAAAAATGACGATCATGATCGCCATGGCGATGAGCGTTCCATACTTGGACACGATCAGGAGCGCGAGGTTCCCCGATCGGCTCTTCGGGCGGATCGGGCTCGACGTGGGCTGCGGAGCAGTGCTGACCTGAGTCATGCTGCGGATTCCTCTCGGTCGTCCCTGGCGAAGCTCAGGGACAGGATGTGGTCAGTTGTGATTGCCGGGCCGGTCAGCTCACCGCTGATCCGGCCCTCGGACATGACGAGAACACGGTCACAGAGACCGACCAGCTCTTCGTTGTCCGATGAGATGGCGAGGATGGCTGTGCCCTGCGCAGCAAGCTCGCGGATGACGCGGTGCACCTCAGCGCGGGCACCAACATCCACCCCCCGCGACGGTTCGTCGAGGATGAGCAGTTGCGGCCGGTCGATCAACCAGCGCGCGATGACCGCTTTCTGCTGGTTGCCACCGGAGAGCGAACCGACGGGGTCGGAGACGTCACGCGTCTTCACCGTGACGAGCTGAGCCACTTCCCGCGCGCGACGGCGACCCTCGCGGAGTCGGAGGAGGGGCCAGAACCTGGACGCGCGTAGAGACGCCAGCTTGGCGATGTTGATATTGAAGTCAATCGAGCGGTCGAGAAACAGACCATCCGCTCGCCGTTCCTCCGGGACAAGCCCGATTCCTTGCGCGACGGCATCCGCTGGCTCTGCGAACACAACAGGCGAACCATTGAGAAGAACACGCCCCGAGGTGCGGCGGCGAGCGCCGTAGACGATTTCGGCGAGCTCCGTACGTCCGGCCCCAACAAGCCCGGCGAGCCCGAGCACTTCCCCTTCGCGAACGGTCAGCGACACGTCGCGCAGCAGTTTGGCGTCACTCAGCCCCTCGACCTCGAGTACAGGCCTACCGAAGGTCGAATCGTCGACGATATGTCCGTGCTCGGCGATGTCGATCTCGCGCCCGGCGATCGCGCTCACGAGCTCCTTCTTCGACATGCGCGAGGCTACCGTCTGCGTCACTACCTTCCCGTCCTTGAAGACGGTGATGTCATCGCACAGCTCCGCTACTTCATCAAGCCTGTGGCTCACGAAAACCACGGCGGTACCCGCAGCCACAAGATCGCGTATGACGGCGTGAACCCGGGTGGCTTCGCTGACCGACAAGGATGCCGTCGGCTCGTCCATCGCGATCATCCGCGCGTCATGCATCAGCGCGCGGCCAATCAGGACGAGCCACTTGTCTGCGGCACTGAGATCGTTGACGTCCGTCGACAGGGTGAATCGCATGCCCAGGCGATCCGCCCCCGCCTGGGCCCGGCGACGAGCCGGGCGCCAGTCGATGATGCCGAGACGACTCGGCGGCTTGAGCCCAAGCATCATGTTGCGCAAGACGTTCCAGCCGGGGATGAGGCTCATCTCTTGGTGAATGAACGCCAGCCCGAGACGCGTGGCATCGTCGGGCACCGCGATGTCAACGGCTTCACCGTCGACGGCGATGGAGCCGCTATCGGGTCTTTCGATGCCGGCAAGGCACTTGATGAGTGTTGACTTGCCGGCACCGTTCGCTCCGATCAGACCATGCACGACGCCCGGCCGGATGTCGAACGAGACTCCCGCCAGGGCGTGCACACCGCCGAAGCTCTTCGACACACCTGTGATGGAGATGAGTGCATTCGACATCAGTATCTTCTTTCGCCGGGTTGAGCTCAGTCGAGCGCTTCGGGGTGTTCTTCGAGGAACGCGTCGATGGTGTCAGCGGTCACGAGCACGCCGGGCACGTCGATGACCTTGGCCTTCGTCGAACCGGAGTCGATCGCCTTGAGCGTCTCCTCGAACATGGTGCGGCCTTCGAGGGTGGCGTCCTCGTAAACGGTCGCCGTCAGGGATCCGTCTTGAACCGCCTTGATGGCCGTGCTCGAACCGTTGATCCCGAAGGTGTGGACGTCGGTGCGGTTGTTCTGCTTGAGCGCGGAGATGGCACCGAGGGTCGGGTCTTCCCAGCAGCCCCAGATCGCAAGGTTCTTCGACCCGGCCGGGTTGGCTGACAGCCAGGCATTCGCGTAGTTCGCGCCGTCCTGAAGGAAGCCCGGAATCTTGACCTCATTCTTCGTCACAGTGATGTCGGGATAGTCGGCGAGGATCTCGTCGAACAGCACCTCCCGGTCGCGGCACACCTGCCCGGTGCGGTAGGTCAGGGCGAGCACTTCTCCCTCCTCGCCGATCGCCTCGATGAGCGCCTGGGTGGCTGGTTCCGCGAACGGTGCGCCGGCCCCTGTTGAGACCACGACGCCGGCCCCTTCTCCTCCACCCCAGGTGGCGACGGGGATTCCTGCCGACTGCGCAGCGGTGAGACCAGCTCCCAGCGAGGTCGTCGGGAATACGAGGTCGAAGATCATCCCCGCGTCTTTGTTGACGAAGTTGGTGATCGCGGTGTTGGCCTGGTCGGCGTTACCCTGGGCATCGACGACCCCGACCTTCCAGCCGGCATCCTCCGCGGCAGCGGTGGCACCAGCGAGGTCGAGCGCACGGCTG
>JAZQRG010000042.1:0-17816 GCA_045629445.1 Mycetocola sp.
CGAATGCCCGGCGGGGTTCTTGTTGTCGTGGCGGCTGGACCTAGAAGCTCCTGAATGCAGCGACGGCGTTGTGGCCGCCGAAACCAAACGAGTTGCTGATGGCGAGCAAGTCGCCGGTTCCGAGGTCGCGTGGCGTCGTAACAACGTCGAGTGGGATGGCGGGGTCCTGGTTCTCGAGGTTGATGGTCGGAGGAGCGGTGCGCTCGTGCAGCGCCTTCACGGTGAAGAGCGCCCCAATGGCGCCGGCGCCGCCGAGCAGGTGCCCGGTGGATGCCTTGGTTGCGCTCACCGCGATGGAGTCGAGGTGGTCGCCGAAGACGCGCTTGAGTGCGTTGTACTCTGCGATGTCGCCGACCGGAGTACTCGTAGCGTGGGCATTCACGTGGACGACATCGGTGAGCGTGAGCCCGGCGTTCTCGACCGCAGAGATCATGGCCCGAGCGGCCGCGGACCCCTCGGGGTCTGGAGCTGTGATGTGGTACGCGTCACTCGTGACGGCGCCTCCGAGGACTTCGGCGTAGATCCGAGCGCCGCGGGCCTCGGCGTGTTCGAGGGTTTCCAGCACGAGTGCTGCTGCGCCCTCGCCGAGGACGAAGCCATCGCGGCTGACGTCGTAGGGACGTGACGCCGTGGTCGGGTCGTCGTTGCGCTTGGAGAGTGCCTGCATCGCGGCAAAGGACGCGATGGGCAGCGGGTGGATTGCGGCCTCGGATCCGCCGGCGATGATGACGTCGGCCAGCCCGGCCTGGAGGTGCTCGAAGGCGTTGGCGATCGACTCGGTGCTCGAAGCGCACGCGGAGACGACGGTGCGCTCTCCGGCTCGGGCGCCGAGGTCCATGCCGATGGCCGCTGCCGGGCCGTTGGGCATGAGCATGGGAACGGTCATGGGCAGGACACGGCGGGGTCCGCGCTCGCGCAGTGTGTCCCACGCGTCGAGCAGGGTCCAAACGCCACCGATTCCGGTCGCCCAGTCAACACCGAGCCGAACGGGATCAACGTCGGGGGTGCCGGCGTCAGCCCACGCTTCCCGTGCGGCGATCAGAGCGAACTGGCTCGAGGGGTCGAGGCGCTTGGTCTCCATGCGGGGGAGAACGTCGGCGGCGGGAACTGCTGCCTGGCCGGCGATGGTGATGGGCAGCTCATACTTGGCCACCCACTCCTGCTCAAGGGTGCGGACACCGGACGCGCCGGCGAGAAGGTTGTCCCAGGACTCCTGGGCGGTGCCGCCGATCGGTGACGTTGCACCAATTCCGGTCACGACAATTCTTTTGGTCATTCGATGAACTCTCTTGGTGCTGGGTCACGATACAAGCGATACAAGGGATGGCTCGTGTGCGCGATGAGGAACCGGGTTCTGGCGTGCCTGGACCCGGTCCTCATCGACGAAGGGAGGTTAGCCCTGCGCTTTGACGATGAAGTCGACGGCGTCGCCGACGGTCTTGAGGTTCTTGACTTCCTCATCCGGGATCTTCACGTCGAACTTCTCTTCTGCGTTGACAACGATGGTCATCATCGAGATCGAGTCGATGTCGAGGTCGTCCGTGAAGGACTTGTCGAGCTCGACGGTGTCTGCAGCGATTCCGGTCTCGTCGTTGACGAGCTCGGCCAGGCCGGCGAGGACTTCTTCAGTGGACAGTGCCATGGTGTTATCTCCTTGAGTATCGATTGACCGTGAAACAGTCTATTGGGGTGATTGCGCCCGATCCGGGCACGCGAGGGGTGTGGCTAGGGCAGTACGACGACCTGGGCGGCGAACACGAGTCCGGCACCGAAGCCGATCTGGAGGGCGAGCCCGCCCGATACCTCGGGGTGCTCCTGCAGAAGACGGTGCATGGCGAGGGGGATCGAAGCCGCGCTGGTGTTGCCGGTCGTCTCGATATCTCTGGCGATGACGACGGTGTCGGGGAGCTTCAGCTGCTTCGCGAACTCATCGATAATGCGCATGTTGGCCTGGTGCGGAACGAAGGCCGAGAGCTGGTCGGCGGTGATTCCGGCCTTCTCGAGAGCTTCTTTCGCAACCTTGGCCATGTCCCAGACGGCCCAGCGGAAGACAGTCTGTCCTTCCTGACGGAGGGTGGGCCACGGCGCTTCGCCGCGGCGGTACTCCTGCAGGGTGGCGTTCATGCCGACGGCACCGGCCTTGGAACCGTCAGATCCCCAGACGGTGGGGGAGATTCCGGGAAAATCGCTCGGGCCGATGACGGCAGCTCCCGCGCCATCTCCAAGGAGGAACGAGATGGACCGGTCTTCGGGATCGACGACGTCGGACAGCTTTTCAGCGCCGATGACGAGGGCGTACTTCGCGACACCGGAGCGAATGAGCGCGTCAGCCTGCGCGATGGCGTATGGGTAACCGGCACACGCGGCGTTGACGTCGTACGCTGCGGCGGGGTTGGAACCGACACGGTCGGCGACAACAGCGGCCATCGACGGCGTCTGCTGGATGTTGCTGATCGTTGCGATGATGACGGCGTCGATCTCCGCAGGATTAACGCCGGATGCCTCGATCGCTTCGCGCGCAGCATCCGTTGCGAGGTCAACCGCGAGGACATCCTGGCTCGCGCGTTTGCGCTCGATGATGCCGGTGCGCTGCCGGATCCACTCGTCGGACGAGTTGATCGGCTCGATGAGGTCGTCGTTCGGAACCGACAGGTCGCCGCGGGCGGCGCCCATACCCAGGATGCGTGTGAACGCGGGGCCCTGGGACTGGTTGAGGGTAGGTCTGGTCATTCGTCTCTCTCGGGTAACGGAGATGGCTTACGCGTGAAGAAGTTCAAGCGCGGCCGGGATGTCGTCCGGTGTTTTGATGGCAACCGACGGGGTGCCTTTGAGCCCGCGCTTCGCGAGCCCGGTGAGTGCCCCTGCCGGAGCGACCTCGACGATACCGGTGACGCCGTCGGCGGCGAAAGCTTCCATGCAGAGGTCCCAGCGTACCGGTGAGGATACCTGGCCGACGAGAAGCTCGACGAACCGGGCGCCGGAATCGACGATGCTGCCGTCCTTGTTCGTCCAGAGGCGAAGCTCAGGATCGGAGACCGTGAGGTCCGCTGCCACCGTGGCGAGAGTCTGGCGAGCCGGTTCCATATATCGGGTGTGGAATGCCCCGGCGACCTGCAGCGGGATCACACGCGTACCCGGAACGGGTTCCGCAGCAAGCCGGGCGAGTGCGTCGAGTGCCCCGGCGACGACAATCTGCCCGCCGCCGTTGAAGTTGGCCGGTTCGAGGTCGAGTTCGTCGAGTCGGGCCAATAGCGCGTCGACATCCCCGCCGATAACGGCGCTCATCCCGGTGGGTGTGGCCGCAGCAGCCGCTGCCATCGCTGTAGCGCGGGCGGCAACGAAGCGCATCGCTTCGTTTTCGGTAAGAACACCGCTGCCGACGGCCGCGGTGATTTCGCCGACCGAGTGGCCCGCGATTCCCGGAGTGGTCGTCGGGTGTCCAACGTCGGCGAGTGCGCGGAGCGTGAGGAGTCCGGCGGCGACGATGAGTGGCTGTGCCACCGCGGTGTCGCGGATGGTGTCCTGGTCGGACTCGGTGCCGTGCTTGACGAGGTCAAGGCCTGCCGCTTCCGAGTACTGCTCGACGAGTCGGAGATACTCGCTGTTCGCTAACCATGGGGAGAGGAAGCCGGGGGTCTGGGAGCCCTGCCCAGGGCAGACGATAACGATCACCGTCCTAGTCTGCCAACAGTCGAGGTCCGAACTGTGTTGAACACAGCACAAGAATCAGGAGATCACTTGTGCATGTCCCACATAGCCAGACGTCCGGGTCAGCGGCGGCGCTTGAAACCGTCGGGCTCAGCGATGGATCCGAGGATCAGCGCAGCCTGAAGGATGAGGGCTTCGCGCGCACCGGTCGCGTCCCAGCCAATGACATCGGAGACCCGCTTGAGGCGATAGCGAACAGTGTTGGGGTGGACGAAGAGCTCTCGTGCGGTCGCTTCGAGTGACCGGCCGTTGTCGAGGTAACACCACAGGGTTGTGACGAGTTCGGTGGAGTGGGCCTGCAACGGCTTGTAGATCCGCTCGATCAGCGTCGTCCGGGCGAGCGCGTCGCCGGCCAGTGCTCGTTCGGGCAGGAGGTCATCCGCCTGGACCGGCCGTGGAGCGTGTCGCCAGGCGCGAGCAACAGCGAACCCGGCGAGAGCGGCGCGTGCGCTCTTGGATGCCTCGACCAGGGTCGGAACAGCATGGCCGAGGACCAGATATCCGGGCCCGAAGCCGGGCTCGAGGTGAGTGGCGATCTCGACGAAGCTCAACGATGCGGCGGTGCCGATCTCCTCGTCGTCGACACCGTGGCTCGTCTCGGCGCGGCCGATGACGAGGACAAGCCGCCCACCCTGCACGCCGATGAGTCCGGCGGCCGCCATATGTCTGGCTGTGCGGCGCAACTGGTCGACGTCGAGCTGGGGCGGTGTCGTCCCGACCAGGACAGCGACCTCTCCGTGCCCGTGCCAGCCGAGCGCAGCGATACGGCTCGGCAGTTCGTCGTCAGCTTCCCCCGAGAGGATGGAGTCGACGACGAGCGCCTCCAGCCGGGCATCCCACAGCCCGCGCGCCTCAGCAGCGCGCGCGTAGACATCGGCAGCGGCGAACGCGATTTCCCGGGAGTACAGCAGGATCGCCTCGCGGAGATCCTCTCCGCCGTCCTTGATGCGTTCCTCGACGACCTCGACGGTGACACGGATGAGCTGCAGCGTCTGCTGCAGGCTCACCGAACGGAGGAGTTCCCGCGGCGCCGCACCGAAGACATCCGCTGCGATCCACGGCGTCGACTTGGGGTCGTCGAACCAGGCAATGAAACTCGTGATTCCGGCTTGAGCGACGAGCCCGACCGCGGACCGCCGCCCTGGTGGCATTTCTGCATACCAGGGCAGCGTGTCCTCGAGCTGCTTCAGGGTTGTCGTGGCGAGCTCGCCCGACAGCCGTCGAAGCCAGGCGAGTGTGTCAGCCTTCGAACGTGGCACCGGCCGGGTGGCGATGGCTTAGCTCTCACCACCGGCGTTGCCGGTGGTTCCTGCGTTGACATCGAGGAGGTTGTACTTGTCGATGGCCTGACCGGGGAGCGATGCGTCGACCTCACCGCGGGCGGCGAGAAGCTCGAGCGCACGAACCACCATGGACGGTCCGTCGATCTTGAAGTACCGGCGGGCAGCGGCACGGGTGTCGGAGAAACCGAAGTTATCGGCGCCCAGCGTGGCGAAATCTCCAGGCACGAACTGACGGATCTGGTCCGGCACCGCGTGCATGTAGTCGGTGACCGCGATGAACGGCCCCTTTTCGTTCTGGAGACGCTCGGTCACGAACGGAACCTGAGCCTCGGCGTCCGGGTTGAGGAAGTTGTGCTCCTCAGCACGGATGCCGTCACGACGCAGTTCGGTCCAGGACGTGACGCTCCACACGTCGGCGGAGACGCCCCAGTCATCTGCGAGCAGTCGCTGCGCTTCGAGAGCCCACGGCACGGAGACACCCGAACCGAGAAGCTGGGCCTTGGGGCCTTCGGTCTCGGATGCCTTGACCTTGTAGATGCCGCGGAGCAGTCCGTCGACGTCGAGGTTCTCGGGCTCGGCAGGCTGAACGATCGGCTCGTTGTACACCGTGATGTAGTACATCACGTTGGGGTCTTCGTGCTTGCCGCCGTACATCCGCTCGAGGCCGGCGCGCATGATGTGCCCGATCTCGTAGCCGTAAGCCGGGTCGTACGTCACCGTTGCCGGGTTGGTCGACGCGAGAAGCGGCGAGTGTCCGTCAGCGTGCTGGAGTCCCTCACCGGTGAGCGTTGTGCGACCTGCGGTTGCACCGATGATGAACCCGCGGGCCATCTGGTCGCCTGCTGCCCAGAGCGCGTCACCCGTGCGCTGGTACCCGAACATCGAGTAGAAGACGTAGATCGGGATGAGCGGTTCACCCTGGGTCGAGTAGCTCGTTCCGACGTTGGTGAATGCTGCGGCACCACCGGCCTCGTTGATTCCGACGTGGAGGATCTGGCCCTGCGGGCTTTCCTTGTACGCCAGGAGGAGCTCACGGTCGACCGAGGTGTAGTGCTGGCCGTTCGGGTTGTAGATCTTCGCGGTCGGGAAGAACGCGTCGATGCCGAACGTGCGTGCCTCGTCGGGGATGATCGGGACGATCCGGTTTCCGAAGTCCTTCGAGCGAATCAGGTCCTTGAGCAGTCGGACGAACGCCATGGTTGTGGCGATCTCCTGCGTGCCTGAGCCCTTTTTCGCGATCGCGTACGTCGAGTCATCCGGCAGGTTGATCTCGGTGTACTTCGACCGGCGCTCGGGTACGTAACCGCCGAGCGCCTTGCGGCGGTCGTGCAGGTACTGGATCGCCTCGTCCTCGACGCCCGGGTGGTAATACGGCGGCTGGTACGGGTTTTCCTCGAGCTGCGCATCCGTGATCGGAACGCGCATCTCGTCGCGGAACATCTTGAGGTTGTCGAGCGTCATCTTCTTCATCTGGTGGGTCGCGTTGCGGCCCTCGAAT
This sequence comes from Mycetocola sp., assembly GCA_045629445.1. Lineage (GTDB taxonomy): Bacteria > Actinomycetota > Actinomycetes > Actinomycetales > Microbacteriaceae > Mycetocola_A. The sequence continues at coordinate 6,490 of JAZQRG010000042.1, forward strand.
GACGGTCCGAGGCCGTAGCCCTTGACGGTCTTCGCCAGAATGACGGTCGGCTGGCCCTTGTGCTCGGATGCCGCCTTGAACGCCGCGTACACCTTGCGGTAGTCGTGGCCACCGCGCTTGAGGTTCCAGATCTGGTCGTCCGAGTAGTCCTCGACGAGCTTGAGCGTGCGCTCATCGCGGCCGAAGAAGTTCTCGCGCACGAATGCGCCGCTCTCCGCCTTGTAGGTCTGGTAGTCACCGTCGGGGGTGACGTTCATGAGGTTGAGCAGTGCTCCGCTCGAGTCGCGTGTCAGCAGCTCGTCCCACTCGCGGCCCCAGACCACCTTGATGACGTTCCAGCCGGCACCGCGGAAGAAGCTCTCGAGCTCCTGGATGATCTTGCCGTTTCCGCGGACCGGTCCGTCAAGGCGCTGCAGGTTGCAGTTGATGACGAAGTTGAGGTTGTCGAGTCCTTCGTTGGCGGCAACCTGAAGCTGCCCGCGGCTCTCGACCTCGTCCATTTCGCCGTCACCAAGGAACGCCCAGACCTGCTGGTCGCTTGCGTCCTTGATTCCGCGGTTCGTCAGGTACTTATTGGTCTGTGCCTGGTAGATGGCGTTGATCGGGCCAAGGCCCATCGACACCGTCGGGAACTGCCAGAACTCCGGCATGAGGCGGGGGTGCGGGTAGGAGGAGATCCCGTGCGGTGCACGCGACTTCTCCTGGCGGAAGCCATCAAGCTGGTCGGTGGAGAGTCGTCCTTCGAGGAAGGCGCGAGCGTACGTACCGGGGGAGGCGTGGCCCTGGATGAAGATCTGGTCGCCGCCGCCGGGGTGGTCCTGGCCGCGGAAGAAGTGGTTGAAGCCAACCTCGTACAGCGCAGCTGATGACGCATAGGTGGAGATGTGCCCGCCGACACCGATCCCGGGGCGCTGTGCGCGGTGAACCGTGATGGCCGCGTTCCAGCGGATCCAGGCGCGGTAACGACGCTCGATCTCCTCGTTTCCGGGGAACTCAGGCTCATTTTCGGGAGCGATCGTGTTGATGTAATCCGTGGTCGGCACCATCGGGACGCCGAGGTGCAGTTCGCGGGAACGTTTGAGCAGGCTCAGCATGATTTCGCGCGCACGGCCGTGGCCGTGGGTTGCGACGAGCTGATCGAGCGACTCCTGCCACTCCGCGGTTTCTTCGGGATCAGCGTCGAAGTTGTCAACCGAGTAGGGGTCCTGGTCGTTTACAGTCACCGTCGACCTTTCTGTATGGGCAGATCGTGCCTGGTTTTCCGAGGTGCAAATGTCAGACAGGGTCGGGTTACGACGCGCGCAGGCACCTCAGATCAGCCTAGCGACTTACACGGGCAAAGGGTGACATTGCGGGCGCTGCCGGCAGCAGGCATCCGTCGCTTTGTTGTTGAGGGGGTGCGGGTCTAGCATGTGTCACTGGTTTGGTTCCGCATCTTCCCGCACCTGGGACCGGGCTACTGCCGGAAAGGACGCATCACCATGGCTCTTGAGAATGACACTCGGGCCCCTGACTTCGAACTCGTCAACCAGTTTGGTGAAACCGTGCAGCTCGGCAGCTTCCGAGGCAAACGCGCCGTTGTCCTGGTTTTCTTTCCTCTGGCTTTTTCGGGCAATTGCACGAACGAGATGTGCGAGCTCCGCGACAACCTTTCACTGTTTCGGAGCGCAGGCATCGAACTCATCGGTATCTCCGTCGACTCGAAGTTCGCGCTGCGGGCCTGGGGCGAGCAGGAGAGCTATGACTTTGCTCTGCTCTCCGACTTCTGGCCGCACGGCCAGGTCAGTAAGGAGTACGGCGTCTTCCTCGACGAGAAGGGTTTCGCGAACCGGGCGACCTTCGTGATCGACGTCGACGGCATTATTCGGGCGAGTTTCATCACGGCACCGGGCCAGCCGCGGTCACTCGACGCCTATCGCACGGCCATCGAGAGCGTCCAGCACCAGCCGGCCTGACGACTCTCGGTTTCAGGTCGGAGCCTGAACCTGTGTAACATGATCACGCTGCCTCGCGCAGTGAGGGGCCTTTAGCTCAGCTGGTAGAGCGCCACGTTTACACCGTGGATGTCATCGGTTCGATCCCGGTAGGGCCCACACACAACAATCCGCGGTCTGTCCTCGACAGGCCGCGGATTGTGCGTTAACCCGGCGCGTGCCCCGGCACCCGGCGACGGATGCTGCCCGCATGGTTGATGGGGACGCCGCGACAGAAGGAAAAAGGGCCCACGGAAGGATGCCCGCACCACTTTCGTCCTTATCTCGTGGTGTTGTCCTTCTCCCGGGCCGACGGCATCCGCCGACTCAGCATGATTCTGTCCTGAAAGTCACGTGATGCCCGGTCACTCGTGCCGCGCACTGCGAGAATCGCCTCGTGGACACTGTTTTTGTGAACGGGACCGTCGGTAGCGGCAAATCGACCCTCATCGGCGCTCTGAGTGCCGTCGAGACAGTGCCGCACGCGGTCATCGATCTCGACGAGATTCGGAGGATGAGCCCGGCGCCAACGGACGACCGGTTCAATCACGAACTCGAACTCGAGAATCTCGGCAGTGTGGTTGCCAACTACCGACGTGCAGGAGCACAGCGGTTTCTCATCGCCGGTGTCATTGAGGACCCTGCCGAGGTCCGCCGGTACGTCGACGCTCTTGGCTCAAGCGGCATGTTCATCTGCCGACTGGTGGCGCGGCCGGACATTCTCGAGTCCCGACTTCGTCACAGGCACGCCGGCGACCCGGATGCTGTGCAGTGGCACCTGTCTCGTGCCGGGGAGCTTGCGGCGATCCTCGGGGACGTCGCGCTCGACGACCTCGTGCTCGATTCTTCCGACCTGCCGGCAGCAGAACTCGCCCTCACCGTTCGACGAGCGGCGGGCTGGGACCAGGACGGGTCAGCCTGACTTCCTCTGGTCAACCACCGCGGTCGGTCGTATCGTGAACGGGAACGAAGGGAGTTCCGTATGCCCGGCAGCATTCAGATTGATCACTTCACCACCATCGACGGTGTTGCGCAGGCGCCCGGCGGTCCAGACGAAGACACCGATGGCGGCTTCGCTTTCGGCGGCTGGCAGGCGCCCTTGATCGATGCGACCGTGGGCTCCCAGGTCGACGATGGCATTCAGGCGATGGACGCCCTCCTTCTAGGCAGGCGTACCTACGACATTTTCGCGGCATACTGGCCGCGTCACCTGCACGGTCCTGATAGTGGCATTGCGCAGAAGTTCAACGCGATCCCGAAGTATGTTGCGTCGCGGGGCACGCCGGTGCTCGAGTGGCAGGATTCTCACCTGCTCGGCGACGACCTGGCCGCGGAGGTGTCTGCCCTCCGTGCGCGGCACCGTGAGATCCACGTGATCGGCAGCATCGAATTTGCCCGCACGTTGGTTGCCGAGAACTTGTTCGACCAGCTGAACCTGTGGGTGTATCCGATCGTGGTCGGCCGAGGCAAACGACTGTTTCCCGATGACGGCCCTGCTGTCGCGCTCGACCTGCTTTCCACGGAGGCACCGTCCGAGAAAGGTGCGGTTCTCCTGCGTTACCGCTCGACGGGTTCCCTCCCGGCGACGGGGGACATGGGCGAGGAAGATCCCGCCTCCTGACAGGGAGGCGGACCATCATCGATCCTGAAGATCTCGTTGTCATCAGACGAGCTGCAGTTTTTTGAGTTGCCGGCGTGACGAGATGTTGAGTTTCTGGAAGATGTTGCGCAGGTGGGATTCAACAGTTCGGGGACTCAGGAAAAGCTGCGCTCCAACCTCCCGCGATGTCGCGCCGGTGGCGACCAGGCGGGCAATGTGAAGTTCCTGGGCCGTGAGTTCGTCGGTTCGTCGGGCGGCGCGCTTTCTCGGATGCTCGCCGGTGGCATGCAGCTCGCGCGCGGCTCGAGCTGCGAAGGCTTCCGCGCCCATCTCAGACAAGAGTTCGTGGGCCGTTCGCAACTGCCCACGCGCCTCCTGGCGACGCCCTTCGCGGCGTAGCCATTCACCGTAGAGCAGGTGAGCGCGCGCGGCCTCGCCGGCAATGCGTGACTTGCCGAGGTGTGCGATCGCTCCGAGATACGACGCCTCCGCCGCGGGTCCGGCGCTCGTCAGTGCTCGCGATCGTGCCTCAAGCCCGAGCGCCCAGTCCGTGCCACTGGCACGAGCGCGCACCGACAACCGTGCGAGAGCGTCAGCAGCAGTCCCCGGGTCGCCCGCGCGTACAGCTGCCTCGATCAACTCGGGCAGGCCTATCGTGCTGAGGGAGAGCTCCGCAGCGTCAGAAGCCTTTTCAGCAGCGCCTTGCGCGGCCGAATACTCGCCGAGCCCGTTGTAGAGCACGGCACTTGCGTAGTGTGCCATCGCTGCCTCAACGCTGCCCTCGGGGTTGCCCGGTTCCAGGAGAGTGAGGCGGTTCAGCTCTTCCACCGCTGTCCGGTCACCGCCCCATGCGGCGTGGACAGCTTGGGTGTGGCGCAGCGTAACTCCTCCAATCGACTCCGCGATTGCCTCCGCCTCGGAAGTCAGCTCTCGCGCACGGGCAAGTTGCCCGCTGATCGTCAGGATGTTGGCGTGGAGTTTCAGAGCGGCGGGAAGCTCGGCCAGAGCGCCTGTACTGCGCGACAGGGCGCCAGCGCATTCGGCGAGGCTATGAGCGCGATCGTCGTCAAGGATGCCAACCGCGAGCCGGCCCGCCAGCCAGAGCCACGACTGGCTGACATCGTCCTTGACATCGTCGGGGCGCGTCGCCTCACTGAGCGCGTCGAGCGCGAGCCTCAGATCCGGGACGCCCCGCGAATATCCATCGGCCATCGTAAGGGCGAGCCCGTCCAGGAGCAGGTCCACCGGTCGAGGGATCTGAGCCGGCGGTGCGGCGAGAGCCGTTCGCGCGATGGCGGCAACATCCGGGGCGCCGCTGATGATTGCCGCATCAAGTGCGTGGAGATAGGTCTCACGCGACAGGTCGGGGTCGAACGGGGCGAGCGTTGCCGCTGCTTTCATCAGCAAGTCGGGAACGTCCGAACCACGTGTTAACTGGAACGCAATCTGGGCGCGCAGCAGCGTCACGCGAGCGCCGTGAAGCGAATCTGCCGGCCCTCCATCGGCGATCGCGAGAAGGTCAACCGCGTTCTCAAATGCGCCAGCGCTGGCCAGCGAGTGCGCGGCATCCAGCGCCCGCCTGGTGCGATCGGCAACGTCGGGGCTGAGCTCTGACGCACGTCTCAAGAATGCGCCTGCCGCAGCGTGGCCGCCGCGCGAACGTGCCCGTTCTGCCGAGCGCTCCAGTTGGGCGGCAACCTCCTCATCAACGCCAAGCACGGCCTGCGCGCCGTGCCACGCCCGTCGGTCAGGGTCAAGGGTTGCATCGGTGGCGGCGGCCAACGCGCTGTGCACGCGGCGGCGATCCATCGGCAAAGCGGCGCGGTAGACCGCCGAGCGCACCAGAGGATGGCGAAATCGAACCAGGGAATCGATCTCAATCAGTCCGGCTGCTTCCGCCGGAGCAGCGGACTCCGGGGTCATGCCAAGCTCCGTGGTCGCGCGGCACAGCAGAGCCGGGTCTCCGGTAGGCTCAGCCGCTGCCGTGAGCAGCAGCAACTGCGTCATTGCGGGTAACTCGCTCGAGCGGCGCTGGAATCCGCTCTCGACGTGACCAGGAACATCCGACAAGTCCGGAAGGTTGTAACCACCGCCAAGCCGTGCGGCCGGGATATTCTCGGGCAGTTCCAGCAGCGCAAGAGGATTGCCCCTCGCCTCCGCAATGATCCGTTCGCGAACCTCGTCGTCCATTGGTGCCCGAAGAGCGCTGTTCAACAGTTCCCGTGCCGCTGCGCTGTCGAGTCCGGTCAGTCGCAGTTCGGGCAGGTCTGAGAAGACGCTCGGAGGGCCGCCGACCACGTCGCGCAGGCTGAATACCATCACCAGACGTTCGGCATCGACCCGCCGGGCCACGAACGCGAGGACTTCCGCGGAGGCCTGGTCCAGCCACTGGGCATCATCGACGAGGCAGAGCAGCGGCTCTCGCTCCGCAACCTCGGCGACCAGGTTGAGCGTGGCAAGTCCTACCAAAAACCTGTCGGGGGCTGGACCGCTTTGCATGCCAAGGGCGACTCCGATGGCGGTTTGCTGGGGCTCGGGCAGCACCTGCAGTTGGTCAAGGAACGGGACACAAAACTGGTGAAGCCCGGCAAACGCAAATTGTGTCTCGGCTTCGACACCGGTCGAAGCCTCCACCCGAAAGGAGCTGGCAACCGCCGCTTCACGGAGATGCTCAAGCAGAGCGGTTTTGCCCATGCCCGCCTCGCCCCGCACGAGCAGCACCCCGCTGCTTCCGGCTCGCGCCTCCACGAGCAATTGCTCGACGACGTGACGTTCCAGGTGCCTACCCAGAAGATTCAACAGGTTCGCTCCGTTCGGAGATTGACCGTTTGTGCAGCTAAAACTATGTTGCGACGACACCCTATCGCCGATATGCACAAATATATCCACCGGAGAGGAACCAGGCTTCGTGGCATTTCTACGTATGTGAGGTCACGAAGCGCGCGTATCTCAGTGATTTCCACCGACGCGAAGCCGCCCGTTCGGGTAGAGGCTAAGGGCATGAGCAGGTTCGGACAACACCTGCATTCAGCGAGTTCGCTCGAAACAAGGAGGACGACCGTGGAATCTGTCGTGGTTGGGACAAGAGCCGGTGCTGCGAGCCAGCGGTCCGGTGGGGCTGTTTCCGCTCAGCGGGAAGGTGTGCGGCTCGGTTCGGAGGGCCCGTCGGAGGGCCGGTTGGATGGTGCTGTGAGCATGGCCGGTGTGTTGGGTTCGGTCTTGCTGAGCCTGGGTGCTGATGGTGTCAGGGCTGCTCGGCTGGGGAGGTGAGGCGGGTGGCGTGGAGTACGCGCGAGCTCGCCGAGCTCGCCGGGACGACGGTCAACACAATCCGGCACTATCACCGAATCGGACTGCTGGACGAGCCGGAACGGCGATATAACGGGTACAAGCAGTACGGCGTTAGTGAGCTGGTATGCCTGTTGCGGATCCTCCGGCTGGCTGGGCTCGGTGTGCCGTTGGCGAAGATCGCGTATGTCGGGGCGGGTGGACAGCCCGCGAAGGCGGCCCTCCACGATGTGGACGCAGAACTTGTCGCGCGCATCGAGCGACTACAGGAGGCCCGCGCCCACATCGCCGCAGTCCTTCGTGACGATGCTCCACCCGACGCGCCCTCCGGGTTCGTCTCCGTCGCGTCGCGTTTGTCGGAGTCTGATCGGTCGATCGTCCACATCTGGAACCGGCTTTACGACGAGGATGCGATGACAGACCTGCGTCGAATGGTGGAGCTGGATTCGGATGCCGGCGTGGTCGGGAACGAGATTGACAGGCTGCCTGCCGCCGCTGATGAAACCACGCGGGTACGGCTAGCAGCAGGTCTGGCGCCGATTCTGGCGCGCAATCTCGTCGATTACCCCTGGCTGAGCAACCCAAGCCAGCACCTCGCGCAAGGGGAGCGCGTCACGCGCCGGACCTTCGTCGAAGCACTGACGGAGCTGTACAACCCAGCCCAGCTCGATGTTCTGGCCCGCGCGGGTGCCCTCGCACAGCAGCAGCTGCAGGCCGATGCTTCAAACCGCGACGGAATTGCCATGTCGAGCCGGCGCCATGCGGAACATCCGCTCTCGCCTACGGTCCGGCAACCGGAGCCCGTGAGGGCTTGACTGTGTTCTGGGAACACAGCCTCTAATGGTCGGCACGTCGACAGATTCGACGCCTGACAAGAGAGAGGAACCACAGTAATGAACCCAACAGAGGAACTCATCCGAAATTTCCAGGAGCTCGTGGCCCAGGTGCCAGAGTTCGTTCAACCGTTTGTCGTGATGCTCGCGTCGATGATCCCCTTCGTCGAGGGTGAGGGTGGTGCGCTCGTCGGTATGGTCGGTGGGCTTAACCCGATTCTCGTCGGAGTCGCAGCCGCCGCCGGCAACTTCCTCAGCGTCCTCCTCGTCGTGGTCGTCAGTTCCCGGGCGCGCGGTGCCGTGGTGGATCGCCGAGCAGCGCGCCGTCAGACTGTGAGCGTGGGTGCACCGGCCGCCATGGAGAGTGGATACGTTGGAACGCTCGAGGAGGTCCCGGCGAAGCCTGAGTCGAAGGGTCGGCAGCGGATCAAGGGTTGGCTTCTGCGGTTCGGCGTGCCGGGAGCCAGCATCCTCGGCCCGCTGGCGATTCCGACACAGTTCACGTCCGCGATCTTCGTCGCTGGCGGTGCCTCGCGCGCCTGGGTCCTGCTTTGGCAGGCTGTCGCGATCGTGCTCTGGACGACCGCAGCCACGGTCTCGGCCTGGGCTGCACTCACGTTCCTCGTCGGCATCTGACGGGCGAGTGGCGCATGTGTAACCGGGCATTGGCGATAAAAGGGAGGGCTGGCCGATTATGGCCAGCCCTCCCTTTGATTCGTGACGGTGAGATTCTCAGGAGATCACCGCCACGGCATCCGTTACTTTTCTGTCGGCGCCACCGGTGCGAAGAGCGCATCGATGTCGGCAAGCTCCATTTCGGCGGTGGCCTGGATGAGGGCCATGAGGTCTTTGTCGAGACCGGGGGAGAACTCCTCGAAGCGCTCAGGCGCGATGACCGATGGAACTCCGGCGGGAGCCTGCTCGTTGGCAACAAGTTCGGTGCCATCGTTCGATGGTGAGAGTCCCTGGAAGATCTTGCCCGCCTCCGACTGACCGGTGAGATCGAACGTGTACTGCTTGCTCTGGAGTCCCAGGTCGAGGAGCTTGCTGACCTCCGGGAACTTCTCGGCGTTCGTCTTCGGGATGGGCAGAGCGGTCTTCCAGTTCACGCCGAGCGTCTCAAGCGCCTTTGCGTATGCGTTCTCGTGTGCCTGGTCACGAACGATCAGGTAGGAGATCGTTGAGCGTGCCGTCTTGTTGTCGGTCATTTCATAGATTCGACATTTCTGGAGCCGGCCAGTGGATTCGAGCATGAGGTTGTAGAGCAGGTCAAGCACGAGGTTGCCGGAGTTGTAGACCCAGCTTCCGTTCCAGGGGTTCCCCGCCGCGTCAACGGGGAGCGCTCCCTGAGCGCCAACGAGGTAGTGGTGGATGTTGCTCTCGTGCAGAGCGATGTTCAGGGGGGTATCACCACCGGCGCCCGGCTTGTCGACGGGGTCGGTCGGCTTGCCCGAGTACTCGGGGGAGCCGTCGAGCAGCCGGGAAATCGTCGTGCCGATCAGCTCGACGTGGCTGATTTCTTCGGTGCCGATTCCCTGCATCAGGTCGCGATAGGGTTTCGCACTTGGGCCGCGGAAGTTCATGGCCTGGAACAGGTACTGCATCATCGTCCGCATCTCGCCGAACTGGCCGCCGAGCCCTTCCTGAAGCGCGTTGGCCGCTGCCGGATCCGGTTCGTCCGGAACGATGTCGTTGATCAGTCGTTGCACGTGAAAAAACACTGCTACCTCCTGTGAATGATCTGGTGAAGCACGTGTTCTGACTGTGCACCCGGTTCGCCGATACGACCAGTGGCTGGACCGGCCAGCGAGTCGCGGCTAGTATCCGCCGTTGAGTCGGGCACACACGACTTGCACAGCGTTCGGAGCGGACTCTCCCAGAAGCAACGTGCACACTTGTTCAATCAGTCGCCTGCGCGCCCGAAACCGCAGGCGTGTCGTGAAGTGATTCGCGTCAACCCGACATCGACCGTCATCCACGTAGCCGCAGAGCGTGCAGCCTCCTTACCGCGCGCGCTCGCTCGACCCGGTGGACGCCCCATTCAGTGCGGCGCAACCGTGTCCAGGCTCACGCTGGGCGTGAACTGACGCGCACCGGCCCAATCCCGGAAAATATGCTCTTACTCAAAAAACTCACCCGCGCCCAAATTCTCATTGCTGCCCTCGTCCTCGTCGGCGTTCTCGTTGCATCGTTCCTCACCGTCGGTGCCACCGTCGCTCGTGCGCAAAGCGCCGCAACTGGCCAGAAGATCGAAGGGTCAACCGGCAAGCTTTCAACGGCGCTGACGGCCACGACCGGCATCGTGTCGAAAGCCAAGACCAACCAGCACGCCGAAGCTGTACTGGCGGAAGCGAACCAGGTCATCGCTGAAGTCCAGACGAAGGTCGACACGACGCCGCTCGCGACCTCGATCGCGTCCCTGGCCTCATACGCCACGACCGACGAGGAGACCGTCCTCGCACTCGCCTCCACCACGCAGGCCACCTCCGCCCAAATGCGTGCCGCTGCAGCGGAAGCTGACCGCGTCGCCGCCGAGGCTGCCGCAGCAGCGCAGGCCGCCGCGGCATCGGCCCAGGCCGCCGCAAACACTCCTGACGGAGCCCGTGCCACCGCGCGTGCCCTCGCCCAGTCCACGCATGGCTGGGGTGAAGACCAGTTCTCCTGCCTCAACAAGCTATGGCAGAAAGAGTCAGGCTGGTCCGTGAACGCGTTCAACGCATCAAGCGGTGCCACCGGCATCCCGCAGGCACTTCCGGGAAGCAAGATGGCTACGGCCGGAAGCGACTGGGCGACCAACGCCTCCACCCAGGTTGCCTGGGGCCTCGACTACATCGACCGCGCGTACGGCACGCCGTGCTCAGCCTGGTCACATTCTCAGGCTGTGAACTGGTACTGATCCATTCAGATCACGCCCGGCACGGGGCCAGCCCAGAAGACGCCACGTTTTCTGTAGGCTGGCCCTGTGCCATATTCACTCCGCGAGGTCCGCGACACTATTGAGTCGCTCTGGCCGATCGCGGGTGCTGAGGGCTGGGATGCCTCCGGTCTGATTGCCGGAAACCCCGATGACCGCATCTCCCGGGTTCTCTTTGCCGTGGACGCCGTGTCCGAGACCGTGACGCAGGCCATCGATACTGACACCGACCTGCTCCTGGTGCACCACCCGCTGCTTCTCCGTGGGGTGACAACGGTGGCCGGTGACACATACAAGGGATCGCTGCTCACCCGGTTGATTCGCGCGAACTGCTCGCTGCTCGCCGCCCACACGAACGCCGACGTCGTTGCCGACGGAACATCGGGTGTTCTTGCCCGGCTTCTCGGCCTCACCGACGTTGCTCCTCTCGTTCCCGCCGCCGACGGCCTAACCGGCATCGGCAGGGTCGGCCGCCTCGAGACCCCGGTATCGCTCGGCCATCTCGCGCACACGCTCGCGAAGGTTCTCCCGGCAACGGCAACGGGCATCCGAGTTTCCGGCGATTACGACGCGACGGTAGAGACCGTCGCGCTCTGTGGCGGTGCGGGCGACTCCCTGCTGAGTACGGATGCCGTGACGAGCGCGGACGTATACATCACGAGCGATCTTCGCCACCATCCCGCATCGGAAGCACGCGAGCAGGCGCGCATCGCACAGGG
>JAZQRG010000043.1:0-3788 GCA_045629445.1 Mycetocola sp.
GATCGTCGCTTCGGTCGCGGCGACGGTGGCGACCCTCATCTCGCTGCTGAGCGCGTACGTGCTCGCCCGTTTCGAGTTTCGGAGCAAGACGGCGGTTCTGATGGCGTTCCTCGTCACCCAGATGATCCCCGCCTTCATCGCGCTCGGCCCGTTGTATCTGATGATGGTCGAGCTGAAACTCGTCGACAACCGCGCCGGTCTCATGCTCGTGTATGTCGCCGTGTGCATCCCGTTCTGCACGATCATGCTGCGTGGGTTCTTTGCGAACATCCCTGACGCACTCGAAGAGGCAGCGATGATCGACGGGTGCTCCAGGCTCGGTGCGCTGTTCCGCGTCATCGTTCCGGTGATGAAACCGGGCATCGTCGCGGCGTTCATCTTCAACTTCGTCAACTGCTGGAACGAGCTGTTCCTCTCGGTGACCCTGATGAACCGCGACTCGAACAAGACCGTGCCGACCGCACTTAACGGCTTCATCACGAGTTACAACATCGACTGGGGCTCCATGGCCGCCGCCGCTGTTCTCACGATCATCCCGACGATGCTGCTGTTCGCGTTCGCGAGCAAGTACATCGTGCAGGGGCTGACGGCGGGCGCAGTCAAGGGCTGACCGGGGCAACCGGCGGCCCCACCGGCGACCTGAACTTCCGCGATAATGGGGACGTGAGCGAATCGACAGACCTGGCCGGCTGGAAACACGTCTATTCGGGCAAGGTCCGTGACCTCTACGAACGCGCAGACGGTGCGGCATCCGACACCCTCCTCGTCGGCGCGAGCGACCGCGTCAGCGCGTTCGATCACGTCCTCTCCCCCGGCATCCCGGGCAAGGGCGAACTACTCACCACACTGAGCCTGTGGTGGTTCGACCAGCTCAGCGTTCCGAACCACCTCGTGCCAGACCACACACTCACCGCGGAGGGAACGGTCGCCGAGATCATCCCCGCCGAGGTTGCCGGCCGCGCCATGCTCGTCAAGAAGCTCGACATGTTCCCGGTTGAGTGCGTCGTGCGCGGCTACCTGACCGGGTCTGGCTGGAAGGAATACGTCGCATCCCAGAGCGTCTGCGGCATTCCGCTGCCGGCCGGCCTCTCCAACGGCGACCGACTGCCCGAGCCGCTGTACACCCCGGCATACAAGGCACCGATGGGCGAGCACGATGAGAACATCTCGTTCGAGCAGAGCGTCGAACTTGTCGGCGAAACGGATGCCACAGCGTTGCGTGACCTCTCCCTCGCGATCTACGCCGAGGCATCCGCTCTTGCGGAAAAACGGGGAGTGATCCTCGCAGACACGAAGTTCGAGTTCGGCCGCGACCACGCAACCGGTCTCATCACACTCGGTGACGAGGTTCTCACCTCCGATTCATCGAGGTACTGGGATGCCGCGGTCTACCAGAGCGCACCAACGCCCCAGGAGCGCATGGCGAGTTTCGACAAGCAGATCGTGCGCGACTGGCTCGCCGCGAACTGGGACCAGTCGGGCACGCCGCCGGAGCTGCCACAGTCCATAGTCGAGAAAACTGCTGACCGCTACCGGGAATTGCTCCTGCGCCTCACCGCGTAAAGTTCGAAGGGTGTCAGAGACTACCGAACGCGATGCCCATGCCGAACGCGTCAAATGGCAAAGCTTCTGGGTGTGCGCCGGAGTCGCCTGCCTGACGATCCTCGACCTCTCAAAGGTCAACGTCGGCCTGCCGTCGATCGAAAAGTCGCTTGGCGGCGGCGCCACCGAACTGCAGCTCATCGTTGCCGGCTACGCGCTCGCATTCGGGCTCGCCCTCGTGCCGTCCGGTCGCCTGGGTGACCTCAAGTCACGCCGCAACATGTTCCTCATCGGGCTGACCTCGTTCATGCTCGCGAGCCTGCTCTGCGCGATCGCGCCGACGATCGAGGTCCTTGTTCTCGGACGAATCCTCCAGGGCATCGCGGCCGGAATCCAGATGCCACAGGTGCTTGGCCTCATCCAGCAACTGTTCCAGGGGGCCGAGCGGGGCAAAGCGTTCGGCCTGTTCGGCGCGACCATCGGACTGTCCACGGCGTTCGGGCCGACGATCGGCGGGCTCCTCATCGCTGTCGGAGGAATCGAGAACGGCTGGCGCCTCCTGTTCTGGATGAACATCCCCCTCGGCCTGGTCGCGATCTGGTTCGCGTGGCGGCTGCTGCCCAAGCGGCAGATCCACGAGGGCGGCACGTCAACCCTCGACATCACCGGCATCCTCCTGCTCGGTGTCGCCACGTTCAGCCTCATGCTGCCGTTCGTGCTCACCACAGGCGGCCCGGATGACGACCCTGCCCGCTGGTTCTGGCTCATCGGGTTCGTCGTCGCTGGCGCCGCGTTCGTGTGGTGGGAACGTCGCTACCTCCGCATCGGCAAGTCCCCGGTTGTGCACTTCGGACTGTTGCGCCTCGCGTCGTACCGCAACGGCATCCTCATCGCCACGGCATACTTCGCGGCGATCCCCGCCATGTTCCTCATCGTCACGCTGTTCCTGCAGCAGGGTCTCGGACTCGAGGCCGTCTATGCCGGCATGGTCTCCATCCCATTCGCCCTCGCCTCAGCATTGACGTCGTGGATCGGCGGGCGCCTCGTCAACAAGCACGGCAGGAAGATCGTTGTGCTCGGCGTCGCGCTCGCTGCCACCGGGATCGGCGCAACCCTGCCCATCGTTGCATTCACGTCTGAGGCGTGGACTCCGTGGCTCGTTGCAGCGGTCCTCACCGTTGCCGGCGCTGGCGGTGGGTTCGTGATCTCGCCGAACCAGACGCTCACGCTCCAGGACGTTCCGGTGACCCAGGGCGGTGTCGCCGGATCCGTCGCGCAGGTGGGCCAGCGGGTCGGTACAGCGATCGGTGTCGCCGTCGCGTCAAGCACATTCTTCGCCACGCTGTACGCCGAGCAGGGGCTCGAGACAACGGAGGCGATCTATCGGGATGCCTACGGGCGCGGAACCCTGATCATCGTCGGCCTGCTCGCTATCGCACTGGTGCTCAGCCTGCTCGACCTGCGCAAGCGGGCTATCGCCTCCGCCTGACCATGGATTTATCCGTACCGGGCAACGACCGGCTGACGCTCGTTCGCCGGGAGTACTCGCACCCAGACACGGTCCTGCTGCTCGAGCGGCTTCAGGAGCTCTATACCCGCATCTATGGCGGGCCTGACGCGAGTCCCATTCACGACGCGGAATTCGACCCTCCACACGGAGCCATCGCCGTCGGTTATCGCAACGGGGAGCCGGTCGCGATCGGCGCGTGGAGGCGGGTGAGCGACGATCGAGCAGAGCTCAAACGCATGTTCGTCGCCGACGCGCACCGGGGCGGCGGATACTCCCGCGAAGTCCTCTCCTGGCTGGAGAACTCGGCTCGGGATCACGGCGTGTCGTTCATGATTCTCGAGACCAACGAGAACCATCCGACGGCGATCGCACTGTACCGATCGGCCGGGTATGAGGACATCCCCAACTACGGCCACTACGCCAACAACATTCACACGGTCTCACTGGGGCGAGAACTTCCGCCGAAATCCTGAGGTTTGCGGAATGTTGTCGCTACAACTATCGTTACATCCATCATGACCTCCCTTACTCCCCCAGACAAGCTCGCCGCAGACACCGCGATGGGCCCCGTGACGCTCCTCGTTGCCGACCTCGACGCGATGACGAAGTACTACACGGATGCCGTCACTCTTCGCATCCTGTCGGCAACCGATCGAACGGTGACGCTTGGCCGCGGCGGAGTACCGACGGTGATCCTCGAGCACGCACCCGAGCTGAAGCACGCCTCACCGGGATC
>JAZQRG010000044.1:0-1849 GCA_045629445.1 Mycetocola sp.
CCTGTGCCTGCAGGAGACGAAGGTGGTAAACGAGGACTTCCCGCATGCGCCGTTCCGCGCGCTCGGCTACACCCACATCGCAATCAACGGCCAGCGGATGCACCACGGCGTCGCGGTTCTCAGTCGCGTGCCTTTGTACGAAGACGACCGGCTGGACTGGCAGGCGAACGGCGAGGCACGGCACATCGGTGTGCGTCTCGAGAACGGCCTTCGGCTGGAGAACGTCTATATTCCCGCCGGCGGTGACGTCCCCGATCGGGAGGTGAATCCCAAGTTCGGCCAGAAGCTCGACTTTCTGGAACGGATGACACGCTGGTCCGAAGGGCTTTCGGGCGTTCCCACCGTCCTTACCGGCGACTTCAATGTCGCGCCGCTCGAAAGCGATGTCTGGAGTCACAAGGCACTGCTCGACGTCGTCAGTCACACCCCGATCGAGGTCGAGACGCTGGCACGGTTGCAGGCCGCGAACGACTGGGTCGACCTCGGCCGCCACTTCGCTCCGGCGCCGGAGCGGGTGTTCACCTGGTGGAGCTATCGGGCGAAAGATTGGGCGGCCTCCGATCGCGGACGCCGGCTTGACCATATGTGGGCGAGCCGCGATGTCGCTGCCAAGGCGACCGGTCACAAGGTGTACGAGCACTGCCGCAGCTGGCTGAAGCCAAGCGACCACATCCCGATCGTCACCGAGTTCGCGTTTTGACGGAACCCCGCGCCGTCGCCCGCGCCATCGACTCGCTGCGCCGTGGCTGGCCCGTCACCATTCATGGTGCGGAAGGGCCAATGACGCTGCTCGCGATCGAGACAGCCGATCCCCTGCGGCTCGCCGCGTTCGATCCCGATTCGACTGCAGAGGTGCTGCTCTCCTCGGGCCGTGCGGCGACGCTCAAGCTCGGCAACCAGCGCGATGCTGCGATCCCCGATGCGCCGGTCCTGATCGAACGCGCGCCGTGGCTGGACTTTGCGACCGCCACCGCCTTGGCCGACCCCCAGCTCGACCTCGCGACCCCCTTCAAGGGACCGTTCCACGCCGTTCCCCTCGCGATGCCCGACGCTGCTGCAACGGCATTACGTCTCGCGCGACTTGCGGGCGTGCTTCCCGCCTTCTTTGTCCGGACTGGCGGTCGGGGCGACACGGACACCATAACGCCTGCCGATGTCGAAGCCCATGAGGACCCTGCCCGGCTCGCCATCGCCACGCGAGCACGGCTTCCGGTTGCGGGTGCGGAAACGGCGGAGATCGTCGCATTCCGGACGCCTGAGAGTCCTGGTGAGCACATCGCCCTGCTCATCGGTGCGCCCAACGGAGCGTTGCCCCTCGTGCGGCTGCACAGCGAGTGCCTGACAGGCGACGCGCTCGGCAGTCTCAAATGCGACTGTGGCCCTCAGCTGGATGCCGCAATCGCCGCGATCGCCGCGAGCGGATGGGGAATCCTGCTGTACCTCCGCCAGGAAGGTCGCGGCATCGGGCTGGTCAACAAGCTGCGCGCCTATGCCCTGCAGGACCAGGGGTTCGACACCGTCGACGCGAATACCCGGCTCGGCTTTGCGGTCGATGCCCGCGATTTTCGTACTGCGGGGCGGATGCTCGAATTGCTGGGCCAGCGAGAAATCCGGCTGTTGACCAACAACCCGGCAAAGGTCGCGGCGCTGGAGGCAACCGGCGTTACCGTGGCAGAGCGCGTGCCCCACGCGCTGCCCGCAAATCCGCACAACGAACGCTACCTCGCGACGAAGCGGGATCGGACCGGCCACCAGCTCTGACGATGGCGGACCGGCCAGCGTCGGTCAGATGAGATCCCCGCTCAGCCGCTGGCAAACCATGTCGAGCTGGTCGAGGGTCGAGTAGCTG
>JAZQRG010000045.1:0-5453 GCA_045629445.1 Mycetocola sp.
CGACGAGACCGCAGCGGCCTTCGCTGCGGCCGCGATCGACTACCACCAGCGCGAACAGAAGAGCTTCTGGTGGGGGCACTTCGCCCGGCTGGTCCAGGATGTCGGTGACTGGGCAGACACGCGCGACGTCCTCATCGTCGCGGCAGGCGGCGTCACGGTGGAAAAGCCGTGGTTTCGCGAGGGCAAACAGAGGACCGATCGTCGTTGGCTTCGACTCACCGGCCAGTGGGGCCCGGGCAGCAGCGTCAAGCCGGGCGACCAGGCCGGCCCGTTCGTTCTCTACGAGTACGAAGAGCGCCCATTTGACGCCAAGGTCGGTGACCCGGGAGCACGGGTGCCGAAGGCCGTTCGCGTGCTCGAAGTCGACGACCGCGGTGCTCTCGTCGAAGAGACAACGCCAACGGGCGTCGAACCGTGGGATGCCGTTCCGATTGCACTGACCCCCGCTGCACCACCACCCGCCGGGCAGCAGAAGCCTGCCATCGAAGAGTGGGCGCAGGCCATCGTCGACGCCCAGCCGACGTGGCCGAAAGACCCGGTCGTTGACATTCTGCGCCGCACGCCACCGCGCACGCGAAGCGGCCGACTCGCACCGGTCACCGGTGAGCGCATCGACGCCGTGACGGCATCCCTCCTCGATCTCGACGCGTCCTACCTCGCCGTCCAGGGTCCGCCCGGTACCGGGAAGACCTACCTCGGTGCACACGTGATCACCGCGCTGGTTAACGACCACGGCTGGAAGGTCGGCGTTGTCGCGCAGTCGCATGCCGTCGTTGAGAACCTGCTCAGCGCCGTCGTCAAGGCCGGCCTCGACCCCAACCTTGTCGGCAAGGTGCAGAAGAGCGGTGCGGATGCCGCCGACGTCACCTACACACCGCTTGAGTCCAACGGGCAGCTGATGTTCGCCGCCGAACACGAGGCGAGCGGTTTCGTTCTCGGCGGAACGGCCTGGGACTTCAGCAACAAGGCGCGGGTCCCCCGGCACTCGCTCGACCTCCTCGTCGTGGATGAAGCCGGGCAGTACTCCCTCGCGTTCACGATCGCGGCGAGTGTCGCTGCTCGCAACCTGCTCCTGCTTGGTGACCCGCAGCAGCTGCCGCAGGTGAGCCAGGGGCTGCATCCCGAACCGATTGACACTTCGGCGCTCGGCTGGGTGAGCGACGGCCATGATGTGTTGCCCGCTGACCTCGGCTACTTCCTCGCCGAGTCCAGGCGAATGCACCCCGCCGTCACTGCACCGGTGTCGCGGCTGTCGTACGAGGGCGAGTTGCGCGCCCACGAGGTGACCTCGACGCGGCATCTCGAGGGAATTGAACCGGGACTCCACGTTGAACAGGTCCGGCACACGGGCAACTCGACGTTCTCGAGCGAGGAGGCGGCGAGGGTCGTCCAGATCGTTGGCTCCGTCATGGGCAGGGAATGGACCGACCCGACCGAGCGGCGAAGTGCCGACCGGCTCGGTCAGGACGACATCATCGTCGTCTCGCCGTACAACGCACAGGTGGCCGAGGTTCGTGAGGCGCTCGCCGCCGCCGGGTTCGGTGATGTGCGTGTCGGGACGGTCGATAAGTTCCAGGGGCAGGAAGCCGCGGTCGCGATCATGACCCTCGCTGCGTCGAGTGCGGCGGATGTGCCGAGGGGGATGGGCTTCCTCATCCTCAAGAACCGGCTCAACGTTGCGATCTCACGGGCGAAGTGGGCGGCATGGCTGGTCTACTCGCCCGCGCTCACCGACTACCTGCCGGTGACGGCGAAGGAAGTGGCCGAGCTGAGTGCGTTCATCACGCTCGCCGAGCAGGGTGCGGAGCAGGACGCCCAGCAAAGCGAGGAGCAGGACGCGTCACAACCATTGGGCACGCCAGAGCACGCGTCACAGCCTGAGGTGGAGGAAGAGCGGGAACCGGCGACGGCATAGCGAGGGGCAACGACAGAGCAGCGGAACGACGCCGCAGCGACGGTCAATCGAACGAGCGTCAGCGGGTGAGAAGGCCGCGCCGTTCCGGGTGGTCGGAGAACCAGTCGACGACGAACGAGCAGGTCGGGACCACCCGGGCATCCGTTCGTGCCTCGACATCGTCCATCGCGAACTCGATGAGGGATGCCGCGTGGCCGTGCCCGCGGCGAGCCGGCGTCGTGTAGGTGTGGGTGAAATAGACAGCGCCCGGCCGAGCTGAGTAGTCCGCCACGCAGACCAGATCATCGTCGATCCGGAGCGTGTATCGGTTGGCGTCGGGTTCATGGGCGAGAGAGGTAGCCATCTCTTCAGGGTAATCCGCGAAACCCTCGTTGACTCTCCCGATGGAGGGTGATGTCATGAGGGATGATTTCATCCCTCTCCGGCATCGCCGCCCTTGCCATCGACTGCGAACACCCGCAGGCTCTCGCCGAGTTTTGGCAGAAACTGCTCGGCGGCGAGGTGGCCGTTGACGAGGAAGGAAATGCGGAACTCCGCCCGACCGACGGCAAAGGCCCGCGCATCGACTTCCTGCGGGTGCCCGAAGCGAAGACCGTCAAGAACCGGCTGCACCTCGACCTCCGCAGCCGGGACTTCGACAGAGCCGTTGCCGATGCCGTCAGCCTCGGCGCCACCTACGCCGACGACGTGTACGGCGGAAACGAGTGGCAGGTCCTGCGTGATCCCGAGGGCAACGAGTTCTGCATCCTCCGCCCACGCAGCAATGCCTGATTCGTACCGGGGCTGTTTCGGTGTCGGATGCTGCCGGTAGCGTGCCAGCATGAACGCAACCAACAAAGAAAACGGCATGTGGGCATCCGCGTTTCTCGGAATGAGTCTTGACGGTTTCATCGCGCGGGAAGACGGCGGCCTTGACTGGCTGGTCGAGCGTGGCGAAGCACTCGGCGACACCGGGTACGACGACTTTTTCGCTTCGATCGATGCGCTCGTAATGGGGCGCGGGACCCATGACATCGTGAAGGACTTCGACGAGTACCCATACGCGGGCAAGCGGCTCCTCGTCCTGAGCACATCGCTCGAGAGCACCGAGTGGCCCGACGCCACGGTGCATCGATCGCTCGATGACGTGCTGGAGACACTCGCGCGTGAACAGCTCACGAGGATCTACGTTGACGGCGGAAAAACCGTGTCGACGTTCCTGCGGCATGGCCTGCTCGACGAGATCACGATCAGCGTCGCTCCGGTGCTGATCGGTCGCGGGATTCCCCTGTTCGGGCCGCTCGACGCCGACGTGCCGCTCGAGCTCATGGCGACGCGTGACCTCAGCGCCGGCTTCACCCAGACGACCTACCGGGTGGTGCGCCAGACGACCTGACGCACACGGAAAACGCGCCCCGACCGGTTCTCCACCGGGCAGGGCGCGTGAGTCCGTCGAAGGCAGTGTCTGAAACGCAGCGCTTTGAGGGTGGTGCTTCGCGGGTCAGTGCCCGACGGGCATCCCCTCGGGCAGATCGGCGGGCTTCTTCACGAAGATCGCTCCGACGATGGCGAGCAGCGAGATGATCGCGCCCACCAGGAATGCCGACTGCACTCCGCCTGCCGCAGCCGCGACATCCGTTGCCCCGTCACTGGCGAGGGCCGTCGTCGTCGTCGACATCATGGTGATGAACAGCGCGGTTCCGGCCGCACCGGCAACTTGCTGCACCGTGCTGACCGTTGCCGACGCGTGGCTGTACAGCCGCGGACTCACCGAACCCATCGCCGAGGTAAACAGCGGGGTGAAGAGGAAGGCAAGTCCGGCGCTCAGGACGACGTGCGCGCCGAGGAGGTAGAACGGTGAGCTCGACTCGGTGATCATGGCGAGCGCCCAGAGCGCGGCACTCACGACGATCGAGCCGGGGATGAGAAGCGGCTTCGGACCGAATCGGTCGTAGAGCCGTCCGACGAGCGGTGCGAGCAGGCCCATGAGGAGGCCACCGGGCAGGAGAAGCAACCCGGTCTCGAGCGGTTCAAGGCCGAGCACCTGCTGCATGTAGATCGGCAGCAGGATGATGGTGCCGAAGAGAGCCGCCATGCTGACGACCATCACGACGATGGAGACGCTGAAGTTCGCGGAACGGAAGGTGCGCAGGTCGAGCAGCGCGCGGTCCTGCCGTTGCAACACAAGCTGCCGGACGATGAAGCTGCCGAGACCGACCACTCCAACAGCGAGTGCGATCCACATCGGCATCGCCGCAGCGGACTGCTCTGCCGCTGTCGCGTCGGCCGGGCCGTGCCCGCCGATCTGGCTCAAACCGTAGATCAGCCCGCCGAAGCCGAACGCGGAAAGCAACACGGACAAAACGTCGAGTGGCACGCGCTTGGGCTCGGAAACGTTCTCTACCCGGCGGATGCCGATGACGAGCATGACCAGGGCGATTGGCAGGACCAGCCAGAACATCCAGCGCCAGCTGAGAGCGTTGAGGATGATGCCGGAAACGGTGGGGCCGATCGCTGGTGCGACCGAGATGACGATGGAGATGTTGCCCATCATCCGGCCGCGCTGGGCGACGGGGATGAGCGTCATGATCGTCGTCATGAGCAGCGGCACCATGATCGCCGTGCCGGTCGCCTGCACAACGCGGGCGACAAGCAGCACCTCGAAGTTCGGGGCGAGTGCGGCCAGCAGCGTGCCGGTCGAGAACAGGCTCATCGCCGTGATGAAGATCGGTCGGGTGTGGAAGCGCTGCAGCAGGAACCCGGTGATCGGGATGACGACCGCCATCGTGAGCAGGAACGCGGTGGTCAGCCACTGCGCCGCGCGGGCGTCGATGTCGAGGTCGATCATGAGCTCGTTGATTGCAACGCTCATGATCGTCTCGTTGAGGATCACGACGAAGGTGGCGGCGAGCAGCAGCCAGATCACCCGGCGGTTGCGGGCGGTGTGGTCTGTCGCCGATGGCAGCGGGGATGCTGCGACCGAATTGTCGAGAAGAGGGGCACGTTCGTTCACAGAAGTCCAATGTTGAAGAGTCGAGCAGATCGCTCGAGAGGCTGTCAGGACCATGGAGGTCGCCGGTGCGCGCGTGCGTCGTTCAGACGCCGCCGTAGCCGAAACGACAGTCGGCGTCGACCTATTCCCGTCCGAGGAATTCAATCTTGGCGGCGATCGTCACCTGCCGCATTGCTCGGTCAGAAATGGTCGCAGCGGCCGGCTTTGCTCGGTCGGAAATGGTCGCAGTAACTATCGCCTCTGCTTGCTCGGACAAAAAGGGTCGGAGTTTCGCGAAAAGTGCCGCCGTTTCTGGCCGAGCAGCGGGTGAACAGCCGTTTGTGGCCGAGCAAGCACGTGGTCCCGGTGAACGGATGCCCGTGGCCCGGCGCGCGAGCGCGGAGAACGGATGCCGGTGGCCGGGCGCGAGGGGACCTGGCGCCTTGCTCAGTCAGAAAGGGTCGCGGCAGCGGTCGCGGCACCTTGCTCAGACGAAAAGGGTCGCAGTTTCGCGGAAAGTGCCGCCGTTTCTGGCCGAGCAGTGCGAGCAGCCGACGCGCCGCCGCC
>JAZQRG010000046.1:0-14307 GCA_045629445.1 Mycetocola sp.
GGAAACCAGCGCCTCGGAGAGCGTACGCAGGGCCATGAGGTCGCCGCGTCCGTGCGCTACTCGCGCGCAGTGCACCGGCTGGATGGCCGCCTCCAGTTGGAACCGCCCGACCCTCCCGAGTGCGTGTGCGCGGGTGAGGTACCGTTCCCCGCGTGCGATCGCGTCGGGATCCCACAGCGACGTGTCCTGCTCGTCGAGCGCAACCCGGCTGCCGTCCGGGCGCATCCGTGCGGCCGTGCGCGACACGCTGAGCCACAGCAGCGCCGCGAGGCCAAGGGCCTCAGGCTCGTCCGGGAGCAGTTCCGCGAGCAGGTCGGCGAGCTGCAGTGCTTCGGTGGAGAGCGAACCGCGGATGTTTGTGCCAGAGATCACGTGCCAGTCGATGGCGTATGCGCCGTAGACGGCTTCCAGCACTGCGGCGAGCCGATCGGGCATTTCTGAGCGGTCAGGGATCCGGAACGGGATGCCGGCGTCGCGGATCCGCCGTTTCACGCGGACGAGTCGCTGGGCCATGGTGGGTGCCGGGATCGCGTATGCGGCGGCTATTCGGTCGGCGTCGAGTCCGAGGACGGTCTGCAGCATGAGCGGTGTTCGCATCGCGGGGTCGATGGCCGGGTGGGCGCAGGTGAAGAGCAGGGCGAGCCGTTTGTCGGGAATGGAGTCAAGGTCGGAGCCTTCTTCGTCTGGACTGTCGAGAGGCACGTCGACCCCGTCGAGCGGCGCGGCCCGAAGGTGGGCGGCGGAGCGGTAGTGGTCGCGGAGGCGATTGCGCGCCACCTGGAAGATCCAGGCTTCGGCGTTTGACGGCATCCCGGATTCTGGCCAGGTGGTGAGCGCTCGCTCGAGCGCATCGCCGAGTGCGCCCTCGGCGGCGGCGATGTCACCGCTTCGTGATGCGAGGAGCGCGAGCAGTCGCCCGTGCGATGCCCGGGCGACCTGCTCCGCTGCCTCTCTGGCGGCTACGCGGCGTTCTTCCACTGGCCGTCCGCGAAGAAGAGGGCCGTCGGCCGCACCTCAATGACCCCGTACTGCGCCGCGGGACACTTCTCTGCCCAGGCGAGGGCGGAGTCGAGGTCGGGCACGTCGATGACGAAGACGCCGTTGAGCCTTTCTTTGGTGTCGGCGAACGGGCCGTCCTGGATCTCCAGCGAGCCGTTCCGCAGTGTGAGTGTTGTCGACGCCGAGACCGGCTGGAGGATGTCGACGCTGACGAGTACTCCCGAATCGGCGAGCGATTTCGCGTAGGCGTCGAACGCGGCGCGGGCCGGTTCCATATCCGCCTCGGTGATCCCGACGTCGGTGGGTTCGGGGTTGTTGAGCAGAAGTGCGTATCGCATGGTCGTTCCTTTGTTCTGGGTGGTCAGGCTAACGCCGGGGGTGGCGTGCCGCTACTGTGATGACGATCCACGGGGCGACCAATCGACACAATCTGGTCATTGGTGGGGGCTCGCGCGCCCGCGGCACACCGGTCATGTCCTTCGGCACTTCCGGGGTGCCCGATAGTATGAAGGGGATTGATCTCAGGCGGCCCCCGCCAGAGGATGTGGTCGGGGTGATCATCTCCGGCCGATGACGGAGGAATCCACACAGTGCCAGATTCAGTTCATTCGACAAGCGACCGGTCAGTCGACCAGCCTTCTGGCGATAGCCGGCCACTCCGAATCATCATCGGCGCCGACACCTTCTCTCCCGACGTGAACGGCGCTGCGCGGTTCTCCGAACGTCTCGCCGCCGGCATGGTTGGGCGCGGACACGAGGTCCACGTTGTCGCTCCAGCGGCGTCACGGAAGCACGGCACGTGGATCGAGACCCACGAGGGTCAGCAGATGATGGTGCACCGGGTGAAGAGCTGGAGGTGGTACCCGCACGACTGGCTGCGGTTCGCGCTCCCATGGCGCATCAACAAAGACGCGGCGCGCATCATTGATGCCGTGAAGCCCGACGTCATCCACTCGCAGTCCTACGCACTCGTTGGTCGGGGCCTGTCGAACCAGGGCACGAAGCGCGGCATCCGGATCATCGCCACCAACCACCTGATGCCCGAGAACGCACTCGAGTTCACGTTGCTGCCACACCGCTTCCGCGAGTCGCTCGTGCGCTGGGCGTGGAAGCTCGCGCGTGGCAACCTTCTCCTCGCTGAAGAGGTCACAACGCCGACGCGTCGTGCGGCTGACTTCCTCGAGAAGTACACCGGCCTCACCGGTGTGCACGCCATCTCCTGCGGCATCGATGCGCACATGTACACGCCGAGCTTCGCTCCGCGTACCGAGAACCGCATTCTCTTCGTCGGCCGGGTCACCGGTGAGAAGCAGATCGACGTGCTCATCAAGGCGTTCGCGACGCTCGACCCCGCTCTGAACGCGAAACTCGAGATCGTCGGCGGGGGAGACCAGAAGCGCAACCTTGAGACGCTGACAACATCGCTTGGCCTCGATGATCGGGTCACCTTCACGGGCTACGTGAGCGATGAAGAACTCCGTGCGACCTACACCCGTGCCACAGTGCTTGCGATGCCGTCGATTGCGGAACTGCAGAGCATTGTGACCATGGAGGCCATGGCATCCGCTCTTCCGGTTGTCGCGGCGAACGCAATGGCGTTGCCTCACCTTGTGCACGACGATGTCAACGGTTACTTGTTTGAGCCGGGCAACGTCGAGGAGCTCGCTGCGCGGCTGACGGATGTTCTCACCGCGTCGCCAGACAAGCTTGCGTCGATGAAGCGCGAATCGTTGCGGATGATCAAGGCGCACGACATTCAGCGGACGTTGTCGACGTTCGAGAGCATGTATCGTGGACAGGCGGTGACCGACCCGGTCACCGAAGCGATTCCGATTCAGGCGTCAGAAGACTGACGCTGCCGGGGGCGGTAGCTCAGCTGGTTAGAGCAGCGGACTCATAATCCGTCGGTCACGGGTTCAAGTCCCGTCCGCCCTACATTCAACTTCAGTACCCGCTGACCTGAAGCGCGGTCTCCGTCTCTAGGTGCTGAGAGGCAGCGTCCGTAGCAGGTATCGTTCGGCTGAGCCCGCCTGTGAGGCCAGGTCCCACAGCGTCGACGAGGATGCCTCTCCGGCGATTTCTGGAGTGGCGCTGCCCGGTTCGTCGTCGTCTTTGTTGCTCAGCATGTTGAGCACCCGGTCCAGCTCGCGGCTGGTCAACTCTGTAGCATCGGCTAACGCGGTCAGGTCGCGCAGGGCCGAGCGCAAAGTGGTGAGTTCAGCGAGCTGCCTGTCGTCGAGACGCTCGCGGTCGGGCACCAACTCGTCTTGCGTGCGTGTTGCGTCCCGAAACAGGGCGAGCTCATTTGGCCCAGGTGGACCTGAGGCCTGAGAGCTGGCGCGGAGAGCAGCCGCGGTGGCCGCCGTTGCTGTCTCGATCCGTTGTCGCAGGGGCGCCGGCCGAAACGCCGGTATGACCATGAAGCCGAGCACCCATCCGATCAACACGGCCGCCGCGGTGAGGCCGACGTACTGGGTCAGGAGGGACACCGGGTTCAGGTCGCGGGTCACGGAGTTGAAGCCAACGCTCACAATGACCATGAACGCGTTGCCCAGAGCCGGACGCGTGGCGATGTACCACAGGCCAAGGCACAGGGCGACGACGGCGACGAGGGTGAGGTAGCGGGACGGGACGAGCAGCAGGACCACCGCGACCGCGAGCGAGCCTGCCACCAGCCCGATGATTTTGTTCCTCGCTTTGGTTGCCGTGTCATTCCAGCTCGCCTGCATAATGCCGAAAGTCGCCAGAAGGACGGTGGAGACCAGCGGATCGCCGCGCTGGAGGCCGGACGTGATCAGCAGCATAAGAAGAATTGCGAGCGCCGTGCGCAATGCGTGCCTGACCTGGATGGACCGCAGCCTCGCCGTCGGGTGCAGCACCGCGTCCCGGAGCTGGTGGCGCCGGTCTCGATCAAGCTCGACCGACGAGGTGTCATGGTGCAGCATCGCCTGCTCAACCGCGTCCAAGCCGCGGGTGGCCTCAGCGAAAGGTGAGTCAGCGGGGGCTGACGTCGGCGTCGACGTTGTGACCGGGGTGTTGTTCTTGCTCTTTGTGCCCGGTTTGGCTTTCAGCTGGTCGGCAAGCGTCTTGGCCCGGTCTCGAATCTCCGTGTCGACCGCGGTGCCCGGGTGCGACAACTCTGCGGTGTGCAGGGCCAGCCGGTATCGGGACGCCCCATCGAGCGCGTCGGCGAGCCATCGTTGTCTCCCGTCGCTCAGCCAGGTGCCGAATGCGGTGGCAGTGGCGGCGCCGGGATCGTCGGCGATGAGCACAGTGGCGATCTGCTCGCGGGTCGGTTTTGAGGGGTCTGAGATCCCCATCAGGACGCGCAGGAGAACAGCGACCGCGACACCGGCAATGGCGGCCACGACAATCTGCCGGTGGTCGGCGCCACCGGCCGGAGCGTAGCCATAACCGAAAACGGTGGTCATTCCCAATCCCATGCTGGCATTCGCGAAGCGAGGGCCGATCAGCGGAAGCAGCGCGGCCACGAAGATGAGGACCACCACGAGCGCAATGGCCGCGGGGCGCGAGACTTCCGCTACGAGGCGCGGAACGACCGCGGCGAAGATCAGGAGTGGTCCCATGACCGCGATCACGCGGAGGTCCGGCTTCAGCGGGCCCCCCATGAACACCACCAGCGAGAACATACCGGTCAGGCCGCCGATGATTCCTGCCGCGCCAGCGCCCCACGCATCGGCGAGGAGTACGGAGGGAAGGACGACAATGATCATGAGGACGATCACTACCGGACTGCCCTTGGGGTGCCTGGCCTTCGGACGCTTCGCCGTGGACGAAGCGGATGCCATGGTGCCGCCGGGACCCTGCGTAGGGCCAGGTTGCGGATCGCGTGACGAATTCATTTCTCGACGATAAGGCGGAGACCCAGAGGTGAGCAGGGTCCGAGGTTACTGGCGTCGCCTGAGGGGTGGCATCGACCGACCAGACCTTCGATTCACTGAGAAGGCGGCCGCTCGCTGCCAGCTACTCGACGCATCGGAAACCGATATGGCTCATGCCCGTGTCAATCATCTGTGCGCGGCGGGCGGCCGGCCGGTAGCGGAGACAGTAACTGTCGGCGCAAAGAAAAGACCCGCCTTTCACGACCCGTCGTGGCACCGCAAACGGCTGCGTTGGATCGACGCTGCGATCTTGCTCGCCACCGACAGGATTCACGGGGGCACAGCATCCGGTCCCGGCGTCGTGCCCCTGGTACCAGTCCGACGTCCATTCCCACACATTGCCCGCCATGTCGAAGAGCCCGTAGCCGTTAGGGGGGAACGACGCCACCGGTGCTGTCGACCCGTAACCACGAGAGGCGCGCCAGGGGAATTCTCCGTGCCAGTAGTTCGCCCGGGGATAGCCAGGAGACTCCGGTTCGTCGCCCCAGGTGAACTGTGTCGCTTCACGTCCACCTCGCGCGGCGTACTCCCATTCCGCCTCGGTTGGCAAACGGCAGCCCGCCCAATTCGCGTAGGCCTCAGCATCTTCGTGTGCAATATGCACGACCGGGTGGTCGGGACGGTCGCCGATGGTCGAACCGGGACCGAACGGTCGCCGCCAGTTCGCTCCAGGAGTCCACGCCCACCACTGGCTGAGGTGGCGGAGGTCTACGGGGCCCCGTGTGCCGGTGAACACCATCGAACCTGGCACGAGATTCTCCGGTGGCGCGTCGGGAAAGTTGGCCGCTTCAAGCGGGCGCTCGGCGATCGTCCGGTACCCCGTTGCCCGGATGAACCGGGCGTACTGGCGGTTCGTAACCGTTGTTTTGCCGATCCAGAAACCGGCTACGGTCACGCGGTGGGCGGGGGCCTCTTCGGGATAGTGCGCGTCCGAGCCCATCGTGTACTCACCGCCGTCGACCCAGATCCGCTCATCTGTCGATCGGGTTGATTCGCTGACGCGCAATCAGTCACCTCCGGCGAGGAACGCCTGCAGCTTGTCGACGGCCTGGTCGATGCTGAAGGTCGCGGCACGTTGCCGGGGCGGGAACTCCTCGAACGTTGCAAGGAACTGGGTAGCCAACCCGGTTGCTGCGAGGACCAGATACGCATTACTGATGAGCCAGTCGTAGTAGGTGTTCGACGTAACGTCCGCTCGCTCGAATGGGTCGGTACGCAGGTTATATAGTTTCGGAACTCGAAGAACGACGAATGGCTCAGCCCAAATCTGAAGGGTTCCTTGCACTCGTTGCTCCATGAACACCACTTTCCAGTTGTCAAACCGCAGGGCGAGGACGTCCCCGTCGTCTGAGAAGTAGACAAGACCTTTGCGCGGGCTCGACTCGGCGTCGCCGGTCAGGTACGGCAGCAGGTTGTACCCGTCGATGTGGACCTTGAACGTCTGGGTCCCAATCGTCTTTCCCTTCTTCAAATCGTCGACAGTGGTCGTGTCTCCCGCAGCAGCGAGGAGGGTGGGGAGCCAGTCATGGTGCTGAACAATCTCGTTGGAGACGACACCCGCCGGGATATGTCCTGGCCACCGCACCATCTGCGGTACCCGGAATGCGCCCTCCCAGTTCGTGTTCTTCTCACTTCTAAACGGCGTCATCCCACCGTCAGGCCAGGTATTCATGTGCGGACCGTTGTCGGTCGAGTAGATGACGATTGTGTCGTCGGCAATGCCGAGTTCGTCGAGCTGGTCCAGGAGGGTGCCAACGACGTTGTCGTGGTCGATCATGGTGTCGTGGTACTCCGACTGCCACCGACCCGCCTGCCCGACGCTTTCTGGTTTCGGGTGCGTACGGAAATGCATGTGGGTAGTGTTCATCCAGACGAAGAACGGGGTGTCGGACCCGGCGGCCCGGCCGATGAAGTCACGGGCCGCCTCGGCAAAGACATCGTCGATGGTTTCCATTCGCTTTTTTGTCAGCGGTCCCGTGTCCTCGATGCGTTGCTTACCGCGACGTCCGTAGCGTTCGTCCACGGTGCTGTCGTCGTCATCGGTAGCCCACGAGTGGATGACGCCACGCGGTCGGGCGCGTTCGTTGAACTCGGGGAAGTCCTCGGGCGGTGGCCAGTTCGGATTCTCCGGTTCCTCCTCAGCGTTCAGGTGGTACAGGTTGCCGTAGAACTCGTCAAAGCCGTGGACAGTTGGAAGGAACTCGTTCTTGTCTCCGAGGTGGTTCTTACCGAACTGGCCAGTCACGTATCCGAGCGGTTTGAGCAGTTCAGCAATCGTCGGGTCTTCGGCCTGCAGCCCGAGATCCGATCCAGGCATCCCGACCTTACTGAGTCCTGTCCGAAAGACGCTCTGCCCCGTGATGAAAGAGGAACGGCCAGCGGTGCAACTCTGCTCTCCGTAGGAGTCGGTGAAGCGCATCCCCTCTTCGGCGATCCGGTCGATGTGCGGAGTGCGGTAGCCCATGAGGCCGTCACTGTATGAACTGAGGTTGGTTATACCGATGTCATCACCCCAGATGACCAGAATGTTCGGCTTTCCGTCGGGCATCGCGCAATCTCCTCGTCGTCAGGGTGGATGGCCCCTCGCCCGGGGGCTCATCTCTCGTCCATCCTCAGGTCCGCGTGGTCGTCACGCCTCACCCGGCGAGGGTGAGCTTGCGGCTCACCGATTAAGAGGGCGGTGCCGGAGGGAGACAACGCCGTTGCTGAATCGGCGTTCATCGATGAGCTCGAGTTCGAGGCGCAGATCGGTCGGGAGGGCCGGTTTGCCCGCGCCGAGGACAACGGGCAACACATACAGCAGACACTCGTCAACCAGCCCGGCTTGAAACGCCTGGGCCGCCAGATTCGCACCGCCCACCGTGATATCGCTGCTGGCCGTGGTGGTGAGTTCGCGCACTGCATCGGGGTCGAAGTGGCGTTCGATTCGAGTGTTGGCGGTGGGGACGGCGCTCAGTGCTTTCGAGTAGACGACCTTGTTTGCCGCCTGCCAAACAGTGGCGAATTCACCCGTGAGGTCGGACTGCGCCGCGAGCGTGGCGTCGGTCTCCCACACGGCCATGTTCTCGTACAGGCGCCGGCCGTAGAGGAACGTGCCCATGGACTGCAACAGGTCTGTGTGGGAACGGAACACCTCGGAGTCCACCGGGAAGAAGTCGAAAGCGCCCCGCTCATCTTCGATGAAGCCGTCCAGACTCATATTGTTCACGTAGATCAGCTTGCTCATGCCACGTCTCCTTTGGGATCCGCCAGTGTCTGAACGTTTGCGAGCGCGGCGGCCAGCTTGGTAAATGCCTGAAGCCATCCCTGCTCGGTTGGGCCCGTCAGGTGGGGCGGGAGCCACTGCCGGATCTCGAGACGAGTGCGTCCCTCACCCTCATCGTGGAACTCCACTCGGAGTCTCGTCTCGAACGGTTGGACCCCGTCCTGAAGTTGGCCGTTCACGTGCATGACCCCCGCAAGCAATTCCCCGGCTCTGACGTCGGTGAGCTCGATGAAGATCTGAACCCGGACGTCCGGGTTGTTATCGGAGACCTCCGTCCAGCGCTGATAACCGCCTGGGCGCACGTCGAGGTCGATTTCCTCTCGCAGCAGCGTGTTGCCGGTTGGACCCCACCACTGTGCGAGGTGATCCGGTTCGGTAAAGGCACGATAGACAAGCTCACGTGGCGCCTCAAACACGCGAGAGATAGCGAGGTCTGGAGTTTCGGTTTTCATTGGAACTCCCGGTTGTCGGGGACCGTGGTCTCAGTGGTTTCCAGTTCTGTTGGGTGTTCCGCGGCTTGCGCCGCGGCAAGGTGGGCGTCGAGGCGGGTGAGGGAGGTGTCCCAGAATTGCTGGTAGCGGTCGATCCAGTCGGCCGCTTGCCGCAAAGGGGCCGCTTGAAGGCGGCTCCCGCGCCACTTGCCTGACCGGGTGCGGGAGATGAGCGAGGCACGCTCGAGCACCTTCAGGTGTCTCGACACCGCCGGCATCGAGATGGTCAGGGGAGCGGTTATTTCCGTGACGGTGGCATCGTGTTCGGCCAGCTGGACGAGGATCGCTCGTCGAGTCGGGTCTGCGAGCGCGGAAAACACCGCGCTGAGCTGGTCGGTGCCTGCCATAGAGTCTCCCGTTCATTTAACCAACACGTTAAATGTGAGGTAACTCATCACCGCTGTCAAGGGGCGTTCATCGCGCGTCGGCCCGAATGAGGTGTCGGATCTGGGCTGGCGAGGTTGATGCTTCGAAGCCGGCGGTTACTTGGACGTGGATGTGCCGCTCTCAAGGATGCTGACGATCGAGTAGAGAGAAAAGCAGATCGCTCCCAGACCGACAAGCACGCGTGCCGCTATGAAAACGTTCGTGTCGACGATGGCTGTCTGGAACAGGAAAGCGGCAAGGAAGAGACAGGTGAGTGCTGTCACAACCGGGATCAGGGGCACCCGATTGGCGAGAGCGAATGTCTGACGCCACACCAGGGCGAGCAGGCCAACTTTGCTGAGGATACTGAAGCAGACAAGTCCGAGGCCGATCATCACGAAGCCAGGTGTCCAGAAGTAGGGCTCGCTGTGGAGCACGACCAGGATGATTCCCCAGACCAGGCTGAGGGAGCCAAGGCCGATGACGGCCGAGGGCCAGATGGCCCTTTCCCGTGGCTGGTACGCGTTCTGCACTTGACGCAAAATACTGAAGACCAGTGCGATGAGACAGGTACAGATCATCGCGAGCCCGCCGACCACGTGGCCGACGGTGAACCGTCCTGGCGTGGTTGGGAGTACGAGATTCGTAATCGAGAACGCCCACGCGATAATCGCCAGCACGATGGGAATAGCGCCAAGCACGATGACCGCAGCCTTCGGGAACGCCGTGCGAGGAACCCCGGTGCTGCCCTCAGGCATCCGTGAGTTCACCGGAATGAGCGAGAACCTGGTGGATGCCGCCGCCACGGTTGCGACACAGCCGCTGATGAGTCCGACTCCGAAGACGACGTGCCCGGCGACGAATCGCTCGTTGAGACCGGCGCTTGGCTCCCCGATGAACAGCGACATTCCGTATCCGACCGTTGCCGCAGCCGCGAGATAGCCGAGCGTCGGGTAGACGATCCGGTCGATCGTCGTGTATCGACCGATCAGTTGACGGATGATGGTCGCGGCGGTGCAGAAGAGGCACAGGCAGATCACGCCAAGTGCCGTGACGACCCGGCCCGCGACAAAGTTGCCGGGTGCGGTTCCTGCGGTCGCAACGAACAGGCCGAAACCCAGACATACGGCCATCATCAGAAGGGGGATTGCCCGGAAGATGACACTCACTGTGTGATTCATGCCGCGAAGGTTACGCCGCCATGCTCGGGCTCGGAAGAGACCTTGTCCCAACGGGGGGAATCGGTTGTCAGGGCGAGTGGCTCCACGGATAATGGCGTCGTGCGGGGTGGTTCGAGCGCAGATGCCCGTTACTGGCGGTTGGCTGACCACGGGTCCAACACCGAATCGGTCGCATGGGGCGCAGTGTCAACGAAGGCGTCCAACGAGTGGGTCACGTGCGACGCACTCACGGTGCTCAGCGCAGCCGGACGGCTCTGAGTACGCATGCCTGCCGAATGAACCTGCCGCTGCCCGACGGCCCCGGAATGATCGGGGCCGTCGGTTCTTCCTCATGCTGGGACGTTCACTGCGGATACAGCCGCCTCAATCACTGTGACGACATCGGTCGGATGAGTCAGCATCATGAGGTGTGGAGAGTCGACCTCGATGATCTGGGTGAAGCCGGCTCGCTCGTAGCCAAACCGTTGGACATCGGGGTTCACCGTACGGTCAGCGGTCGCGACAAGGCCCCAGCTCGGAGTGGCCTTCCACGCCGCCGTTGACGCGGCTTCGGTGTAGGCGGCGTCGGCAAAGGAGCGCTGGGACACCGCAAGCACTTCCGCGGTCCGTTGATCAAGACCCGCCGCAAACACCGGGAGAAACGCGTCCGGTGCCACGGACAAGTCGACTCCTTCGACTCGACCGGGAGCCGGGTTCGGGAGGGTCCTGAGGTGATCGCGGAGATCCGTAGCGGGGTAGCGGGCATCGAGGTCAGCCGGGCTTTCCCCTTCGTCCGGGACATATGCGGCTACGTAGACCAGCCCAACGACGTTCTCTGCCGCGCCCGCGACCGTGATGACGGCACCCCCGTAGGAATGACCTGCGAGGATGACGGGGCCGTCGACGGCTTCAATGACTCTGCGCACGCTCGCTGCGTCGCCTGACAGAGTACGCAAATGGTTCGGCGGAACGAGAACCTGGTGGCCCCGGTCGAGGAGTGCCCGCGTGACAGGTGCCCAGCTCGCGGCATCGGCGAACGCTCCGTGAACCAGGACGATGGTGGGTTTGTTCATGAGATGTCTCCATATCTGGTTATTCGTCTCGGCGAGTTTCCGAGAAATCCTCACTGTAGGAGTAAGTTCTCCCGCACAGAAAGAAGCGAATCTGCACACGCGCTGTGCAAATCTGCACGGGTCGACGGGAGGTCACGGTGGGGCGCAGGGTAGACATCCGTAACGTTCGCGCCGACGATCTGCGTTATCTCGCCGCGGTGGCAGACACGGGTGGCTTGGTGGCTGCCGCACGGTGTCTTGGTGTTGATCACAGCACTGTCTCGCGACGTCTGCAGGCGCTCGAGTCGACACTGGGAATCCGGCTCATCGGGCGAGGGAATGACGGCTGGGTGTTGACGGGAGAAGGGCGCATGGTGGCTGAACAGGCTCGGACCATCGAGGATGCCGTCGAGCAGGCAGTCCTGTCCGTCGCGCAAGCGGCGGAGGACACCATCACTGGCACCATTCGAGTGACGGCCGCCGACGGGTTCGGAACGCATTTCGTCACCCCGGCCCTGACGCGGCTTCGCGTCCAGCATCCCGCCCTCAACGTCGAATTGCTTACCGGATCCCAGCACTTGAGCGTGCGTCAGACGAACTTTGACATTGCTCTCACGATCGGAGAGCCACCTCAGAGCCGGTTGTTCGCCGAGAGGCTCTGCGAGTACGACTCGGCCTTCTACGCCAGCGAAGAGTACCTGGCCGAACA
Organism: Mycetocola sp.; assembly: GCA_045629445.1. Taxonomy (GTDB): domain Bacteria; phylum Actinomycetota; class Actinomycetes; order Actinomycetales; family Microbacteriaceae; genus Mycetocola_A. The sequence continues at coordinate 11,945 of JAZQRG010000046.1, forward strand.
TGGTGACCCGATCTCGGCCGAAGAGTTGCGGCATCATGCGCTTATCTACCTTGTCGACTCACTAGAGCGAGTGAGAGAACACGACATCAGCACGTATGTGCGCGGAGGGACGGTCGGCTTCGCATCGACGAATATCTTTGCGCTCATCGAAGCGACCAGACAGGGTGGCGGGGTCGGGCTGATCCCCAAATTCATGGCCGAAGCTGTGCCTGGACTGCGGGCCATCTCGGCGCCGGTTCGCCCGGCCCGGGTTTCTGTGTCACTCGTCACTCGCATCGAGGCAGCGAATCGAATCGACGTGCAGGCGGTTCGGTTGGCACTCCATCAGGAAGTGTTCAACCGGAGAGCCGAACTTATCTGGCTGGCCTAGGTTCGGTGCCGTGACCGTCATTCAAGTCCTGCTCACTGAGGATTGCCGTCGAGCGAGGGTTCCGGCGCTTCGGCTGGATCACCAGCAGGGCCTGTCTCGCTGTTTTTTCGCGGGTTGAGCTCGCTGACCAGAGCGCCCGCCACGATGAACGCGGCACCAAGGATCGCAATGGCTGGAAGCCGGTCACCCGCGAGCCGGCCAATGATTCCTGCCCACACCGGTTCAGCCGCATAGATGATCGTCGCACGGGTCGGCGATACCGATCGCTGCGCCCAGTTCATGGTGAGCTGGATGATGCAGCTCGCGGCGCCGAGGGCCAGCGCTGCGCCGACCCAAATCCACGAGAACTCCGGTGTCTCTTCACCCACAATCGGCATTGTGACGAGCGCCAGCAGTCCGGCGACGAGTAATTGCACGACGGTCACCCGGCCGAGATGGACTTTGCCGGCGAACACGCTGATGAGGATGATCTCGGCCGCTATCGGTACCGTGCTGACGAGCGTCGCGATCTCTCCGGCGCCGAAGGTGAATCCGACACTGCCGGGGTCAGCGATCAGCATGAGGCCGATGAAAGCGAGCGTCACTCCAATCCAGGTGAGCAGGCGCGGCGCCTTCCGAAAAACGATCCACTGGAGCAGGGGGACGAGTGGTACGTAAAGGGCGGTGATGAAGGCGGATGTGCTGCTGTTGATGGTTTGCAGGCCAACGGTCTGAAGGCCGTATCCGAGGTAGATCATGACCCCGATTGCGGATCCCGCGCCAATCTCCTTCCAGCTCATCCCGGGGAGGGCTCTTGCGAAGATAATTGCGCTGATAACACCGGCGGCGAGGAACCGCATCGCGACGAAGAACCATGGTCCGCTGTATTGAACGGCGATGTGCACGATGAGAAACGTCGCTCCCCAGACGGCGGTGATAAGGACCAGCGCCAGCTCGGGCTTCGAAAGCAAGCGTCTCCGTGGAATGTGCAGCATGTTGCACACTCTATGGTGCAGAATGATGCACATGCAAACCGAGGAGAGATCCAGTGCACAGGCGCACGTGAGCGCGAACGTGCGCCGATACCGCACGGCCGCTGACCTGAGCCAGGCGGCGCTTGCAGACCGCGCGGGAATCAGCCGACGAACGGTAATCAAGCTGGAGGCCGGGGAAGCGAACATCAGCCTGACGGGCCTGGACCAGCTGGCGGATGCCCTCGGCGTTACGTTCGTTGACCTCGTTGCGTCTCCGACGGCGGCCCGAACAGATATCAACGAGATCGCCTGGCGCGGAAACGGGACCGACAGCGTGGCGATGCTTCTGGCATCCGTTCCCGCAGCCAGTGAAGCGCAGTTGTGGACCTGGACGCTTGAGACGGGCGACCGCTATGACGCAGCCCCTGACCCGGCCGGGTGGCATGAGATGTTGCTGGTCACCGAGGGCGTGATTCGGGTGAAGCGGGACGACGGAACGAGTGACCTTGCTGCCGGCGACTATCTCGCCTACTCGAGCGCCCAGACCTACTCCTACATCAACGTCGGCGATGGGCGTGCCCGGTTCTGCCGCGTGGTTGTCAGTTGACGGTTCAGCGATCGGGGTATTGGCCGTGACGGCAAGCCCCTGGCTTGTTTCCCTGTCATAAACTGTGAGCCATGCCGACCGAAGGATTTCCCGTGACTGCCCCTCATGACCACGCCGCTCAGAAGCACGTTCCCGGGCCGAATGAATCGACGATCCCCGAGATCGAGGATGACGAGACGATTGCACCCCGGCCTGAAGAAGAAATCGCCGACGTCGCGCGCGCGACCCCCGACGTCGAGGACCACACCGCGCACACCGAGTAAGACGCCTCACAGGTCTCGCTCTGGAAGCGGACGCACGAGGCAGGTAGCCTTGCCCCTGATACGTGGAGCAAAGAGCAGCCCGTCTGCTCGGTGGAGGCGGGCCGATGAATGTGAGCACGCGCAGATGGACCGGGCGAGGAGCATTCGCGACCGCTCGGGCTCCCGTGCTC
>JAZQRG010000047.1:0-5291 GCA_045629445.1 Mycetocola sp.
CGCATCGCCCATGACGGAAGAGGCGCGCCAGTCGCCCGCCTATGTGGAGGCGGTGCTGTCGCGCATGCCGATCGAGCGCTTCCTGACGGTGGAGGAGATGGCCGAGATCATCTGGTCCCTCTGCCGCCCGGAATTCGCCTCCGTGGTCGGAGCCACGCTCGTGGCCGATGTCCTGGTGCCGATCACGCTTGTTCGTCTCGACCTGACCGAGCCGCTTCATCTTGGTGACGATGTGTGGATCGAGCTGCTCGACGAACCAACGCACCGGGCGCGCGCCGTCGACATCCACAGCAACGTCAACGCGTTCCTCGTTTCGGCGGCGACCCACGCAGTCGTATTTCGTAACCGCGATTTTGACAACTCGCGCGGTCCGCTTGTGCGGCGCGTACTGCTTGACGCGCATCCGCCGTTTCAGGAAGAGATTGACGAGGTATTTCAAGCACTCGAGATCGCGACGGATCAACGACTGGGGTACGTGCAGGTTGCATTGCGCCCTCGCGACTGGGGCTACACCTGGCGTGGCGAACTCCCGCCCATAGAGAGCACCACCACGCCATCTCGCCTCCCGAAGGAGCTCGCAGATAAAGGATGGAATAGCGAACCCCGACGCATCGACGTGGACACGCTCGCGAGTGCCCCTCGCTTTTTCTCCAGCCTGCGCTCGACCAGCGCTCGAGGGAAGTTGGCAGCACGTCGACTTCTTCAGTCGTCCCTCCGATCAAACCCTGAGGACACGCTTCTCGATGCGTGTATTGGTATCGAGGCACTACTCGGCGAACAGCATGACGAGTTGGTGCATCGCATGGGACTCCGGGCTTCCGTTGCGCTGGTGGATCGCATGGACGCTCCACTTGCCTACGAGATCCTTAAGAAGGTCTACGGTCATAGGTCGAAGATTGTGCACGGCACGGAGTCTAAGAACCCGACGATCAACATTCGCGGCGATGACTGGTCAGCCAACTCCGTGGCCGTGTGGCTCTTACGGCTGCTACTGCAGTCGCACCTCGCGCACACGCCCACCTGGACGCCGGCCGACCTCGACGCGTCCCTGTTTGCCGCTATCGACGGGCAACACGGCGCTGGCGGCTAGCGACTTCAGTAATGAAGCAGCGGAGGGACACGCGGTTTGGTCGAGGTCGCCATCGGCTTCTGCGGGGTGGCGGCCGCCGTGTCTGAGGGGCGCAACGGTGTCGAGATTCGATCACGTATCTGCGTGCGTTGACCGGTCCCTAAGAGGGCGGTGCGTAACTAACGCGGCCGCTGTCGTGCTCAGTTCGCCAACTCGCTGTCAGGCGCGTATCGACGTCGTGCTTCTGCGAGCGACAGCGAAGACGCAAGCGCGAGAAAGTCCGCGTCGAGTCGTGGTCCATCGGGCTCAACTGAGAGCTGGAAGCCGGCCTGCACAAGAACGTGCTGCAGCCGCTTCAGAGTCCTCTGCGAATCCCCGGTCCATAGCGACTCGGTACGTCTGTGTCCTCCTGAGCCTTCGGGATCATGTAAGTACGAGAGGATCTTGAGCTCCGCAAGCGCGCGTAGATCTGTGCGGGTCACCACTCGCCTGTCCATGGCCTCCACCAACTTGTGGCAGGCGTGCATGAGTGAGGCGATCTCCTTGAACGTCGGCGCGAGCCCGCGAGCTTCATTGGCGATTAGTTCGTCCACATCCAGACCAGCGTGCGCGATAGCGATCGCTTCAGCAGATGATCTCAAGCCTCCGCGCACTTCGCTTTCGAGATTCCCCCTAGCCTCCGAGTGGGCAACCCGATTGCGCCAATGAATGGCGAGCTGAGCAAGGCGGAGCTCAGGAGATTCATCGATATCGAGATGACGGCCAAATCTCTCCAGGCGTTTTGAGCTGCCATCGTCACGGGTTCCCTGTATTCGTGCAATCTCATCAGCGGTGCAAACGCCCGGGAGACGACTTGCCGCGCGCCGGTACACATTCACGAGATCCGTGATCCATACGAGGGAAGTGTTGATCGCATACGCGCGACTTCTGCCTGCGGACACTGCAGGGTCATGAGGGTTCCACGTGGTGGAGAACTCGGGCTGCTTCGCCACCGTTCCCGACTTCACCGCATCGAGGCCGACGAGGATCGTGATGAGGAAATGATTGTTCTGACCTGAGCGCGACTTGAAGTCCGCGCCAGGGCGAGTTCGAACTAACACGAGATCGGGCATGTACACCGGCCCGAATCGAACGGGCGCCTCTCACTTTGAAGTGGGTGCCCTCAGGCGCCGCATAAAGGTGAGTGTCTTATCCAATTTGACCATCGGTGCGTGGTGGACGGCTCTGTCCCTACCGCGACAGTAGTGGCGACATCTGATTTCCGAAAGCTGGAGACGATCTGGTGAGAGCACTCGCCCGCAACTGGTCGCTTAGTGCTCATGCACCGGCTCCGCTGGTTTCAGGCAAATCGGTGCATGGAACGATGCACGATGGCGGCGTTCCTCGACCGCTCGGCCTGCATGGTGAGTAATGCTTCATCGTGCGCGTTCATGACTCGCCCGTCAGGATCCTCGAACCCGACGAAGTCGAAGAGCATGCGCATTGCGACGCTGGAGGCGATGAACGACGTCTCTGCGCAGTACTCAGCGAACCAGGCCGGCATGCCCACGACGTAGTGAGGGCTTCGCGTACCTGTGGTGACTCCGACGAAGTCCCCAATCCCCAGCGACTCACCGTGCGCCACGGCCGAGAACAGGGAGTACCGCCGTCGGCCCTCTGGCCCGAGGAGATCACCAAACTCGGATGCCAGCGAAGTATCGCTGACGAAGACGGGGCGGCTATCTGGCGACATCGATTGCAGATCTCGCGCTACAGCTTCCCGGTAGTCAGCAATGGTTCGTTCTGCGCCGTTATCGACCGCAATGAGGACAGCGTCGGGATCCAGCCGGTGCCGGAGATTCAACTCCTTCAATAACGCGGAGAGCCACCGCGTAGTTGCCGCCTGCTGGTTCGGCGCGTCCATAAGCCACCACGCCTTTGCGAAGCTTTCGACGCAACCGCGCGTCGTTGTGACAATTGCGAATGAAGCACGTTCGTCGGGCAGAGAGGTGGCCACAAGCCGGGCATGATCGAGGCCGGCCCGGCATGCAAAAACAACCTGCTCGACGATGCTCTCGCCGGAAGTGAGCGACGAGCCGAGACGGGGCTGCTGTTGTCGGGTTTTGTACTCGCTGCCACGAGATCCCTCCGCGGGGCCCCGATCCAGACACCATCTGATTGCCTCGAGGAAGCGATCAGATGCCCGCAAGAAGCTCGCTGATAACCGCTTGCGGCTGTCAGCGGGCAATCGAATCAGGTGTCCATTGCCAAGATTGGATGTGAACTGCATAGCCCCCATTCAACTCGGGACGCGATCGGCCTATCGAGCAACTACCCAAACAGCGACCGGTGCAGTGGCCTCGGTAGACGCATCTTTCCTCATGATCGAACCATGTATGCGCTCTCCAGCCGTTCGAGATGGGAACATCGATGGCACGCACCTCCGGAAGGTCTCGAACACCTTCGCCGGACAGTCGCCTGGGTGCTCTCTGCATTCGACAATCTTGAGATTTCGATCCACCCGTGTGTGTGACGATTCGGAGCGAACGACATAGGAGCCCTCCACCTCCGACTATCGACGGCGTTCAGTCCGGCCGGAACAGGGTCCGCAACCGTTCCGCAGCTTCCCTGTAGGGAGCGGTCGTGGTGGTCAGTCGCCGTCGTCGGCGCCGACACCGTCCCCTGCTTCGACGGCGGAAGGGTCGTGATCCTCCGCCACGAAGGCAGTCGTCGTTGCGGCATCCCCAGGGCGAAGGTTCGCGCCTTCGAGTGCGCGCTCGATGGCGGCATCGATCCCTGAGCCGCTGTGGGTCTGTTCGCTGTCGCTCGAAATCATGTTGCTCAGGCTAGCCGTGGAACTTGGCGCCCCGGAAGGGCTGGGTCGGTCCGGGTTGACCAGTGGCACCGAGCGCTGGACGGTCCCGTTACGTTCGCCCTATGTCACGCGGGCACTGCTGCGACGGCCTCGATCTCGACGAGCTGGTGCTCATAGCCGAGTACCGTGACGCCGAGCAAGGTGCTCGGCACTTCATGTTCGTCGAAGGCATCGCGCACCACGTTCCACACCGTGCGCAGGTCATCGGCGCGCGTCGATGCGACGAGCACCCGCGTGTAAGCGACGTCCGTGAGTTCCGCGCCAGCGGCACGCAACGCCGTCAGCATGTTTTCAACGCACTTCGCTGTCTGCCCAGCGAAATCACCCACGGGCGTGATGACTCCATCGGCTTCGAGCGGGCACGCGCCGGCCAAATGGATGAGTGTGGAGCCGGGCGTGATCGCAGACCCGTACGCGTACCCGGGTGTCGTCGCGAGTTCGTTCGAGCGAATCAAGGTGACAGCGGGCATACAGCCACGATAGCCACCGCGCGCAGACCGGTGGCCTTCCGGTCGAGGACTCTGACCGTTAGCGCCTCAGCTGAGCGGCTCGCATACGAGCCCGAAAAGGCCGCACGGTGATGTGCCCGGTGTGGGAGCGCTAATCGCGCTGGTCTCGATGCGCCGCCACTCCCCCTCACGAGTTCACGATGCCGCGTGTGACGTACTTGAGACCCGCCAGCCTGTCCCGGCTCAGCTGTCCACGACTGGCGGCGACACGCTGCCGGGAGTGCCAGTGGGCGAGAGCCCGCTCGGCGGGCTCGTTACTGCGGACTCGTGGGGCGCGGTGATGGACGATGAGGAAGCGGCGTAGTTCCTCTGCCCGCTCGTACCATGCACCGTCGCGGGTGCCCTCGCTCCAGCCGGGAAGTTGTGCGAGCGCGCGCTGCTGATCGAAAGAAAGGCTGTTGGACCGTCGCTGGTCGGCAATCCATACGACGTCAGCAGGGTCAACGTCGTCGCTTCGCCGCGGGAGGCGGCCGAGCTCACGGGCGATGACCGCGATGCGCTCGTACCTTGCTTTCCAATGTGCCGGGATACTGCTTCGCGAGTCGTGGCGGTTCGGGAATGAGTTCATACCCATTCCATGCGCGGCGTGACCGGAGTTCTGGGTCACACCTGCCCAGTGGTGAGCTCGGGGGGAGCGGTCGCAGTTGATGGATGTCCCGTCGCGACACACCCTTTACGGTGACGACATGTATCCCCAGAGGTGCGAGGATGTGCGGCGCCGGCGCCGGGCCCGTCCCCGTGCCGTGATGCTGGGGGTGCCGGGGATCGTCTGGCCGGCACCTCGGGCCAGCACCGGTACGGCGCACGCAAGGGTTGCCAGCTCCTGCCTCAGGGGGTGGCGTCCCGGTGGAACGGGCGT
>JAZQRG010000048.1:0-2696 GCA_045629445.1 Mycetocola sp.
TGCGAGAGAACAGGGTATCGATGGCGACAACACTCCACGACGTCGCGACTCTCGCGGGGGTGTCGATCAAGACGGTGTCGAATGTGGTCAATCACTACGAGCACATCAGGCCGTCAACGCGCGAAAAAGTGCTCAAGGCAATCGCAGAACTCGACTACAAGCCGAATCTCTCGGCACGGAGCCTGCGGTCCGGTCGGACCGGGGTAATCGGACTCGCACTGCCCGAACTGAGCCTGAGCTATTTCGCCGAGCTCGCGGATGCCATCATTCAGGCGGCAGAACGACGTCACCTCGTCGTCCTGATCGAGCAGACGGCCGGTGGCGATCGCTCGCGCGAAATCGAGATGCTGTCGAGTCCGCGCCTGCAGTTGACCGACGGCCTCATTTTCAGCCCGCTCGGGATGGGGGCTGAGGATGTTGCACTGCTCGACGTGCCGTACCCGATCGTGCTGCTTGGTGAGCGTATCTTTGGCGGCCCGACCGACCACGTGACGATGCGCAACGTCGAGGCCGCGAAAGCGGCGACACAGCACCTTCTCGATCTTGGGCGAAAGCGAATCGCCGTCATCGGCACCCACGACGGTGAGTCGATGGGTTCGGCGGCGCTGAGACTGCAGGGCTACCGCGAGGCGCTGGATGAGGCCGGCATCGAACTCGACGAGGGCCTTCTGGCGCCAGCTGGTCTCTGGCACAGACTCAACGGGGCTGAGGCGATGCGCGCGTTGCTGGCCTCCGGTGTGCACTTCGACGCGGTTTTTGGGCTCAACGACACCCTCGCTCTCGGTGCGATGCGAGTGTTGCAGGAGGCGGGCCGTCGAATTCCCGAGGATGTCGCCGTGATCGGTTTCGACGGACTGGGTGAGGCGAAGTACTCACTGCCAACCTTGTCGACCATCGACCCCGGGCGTGATGAGATCGCGGACACCGCGGTGCGCGTACTCGCCGAGCGGATCGAAAACCGGGATGAGGAGCGCCGACCCCACGAGTATCTGACGGACTTTCGCGTGATCGCGAGAGAGTCGACCGCCGTCGCCTAAGCGAAGTGCTGCCCGAGGCTTGACCGCGTCGTGGTGTCCGGCCAGTATGGACGAAGGGTTTACAACGTTGTAGAGAAAAGGAACCGAACTCCGTGACCACCGCACGAATCGCCATCGACCGCACCGCCGTCATCGCACCCCTCAATCGCCGCATTTTCGGCTCGTTCGTCGAGCACCTTGGCCGCTGTGTGTACGACGGCATCTACGAGCCGGGCCACCCGACAGCAAACGAGGATGGTTTCCGCCTCGACGTCGTCGAACTCGTCAAGGAGCTCGGCTCGACCACCATTCGCTACCCAGGTGGCAACTTCGTCTCCGGCTACCGCTGGGAAGACGGCGTCGGCCCGAAGGAGAACCGGCCGGTGCGCCGCGATCTGGCCTGGCACGCCCTCGAGTCCAACCAGGTCGGCACTGACGAGTTCGCACGCTGGTGTGCGCTCACCGGCTCGGAGCTGATGATGGCTGTCAACCTCGGCACCCGCGGCATCGAGGCAGCGCTTGACCTGCTCGAGTATGCCAACCACCCGTCGGGAACAGCGCTGAGCGACCAGCGGATCGCGAACGGTGCCGAAGAGCCGCACAACATTCGGATGTGGTGCCTGGGCAACGAGATGGACGGGCCGTGGCAGACCGGCTACATGACCGCCGACGACTACGGCAAGATCGCCGCCCGCACCGCTCAGGCCATGAAGGCGGCAGACAAGAACCTCGAACTCGTCGTCTGTGGGTCGAGCGGATCCTCCATGCCGACCTTCGGCGACTGGGAACGCACGGTGCTCGAGCACAGCTACGAGCACGTCGACTACATCTCCTGCCACGCCTACTACCAGGAGCGAAAGGGCGACCTCGGCTCATTCCTTGCGTCGTCGCTCGAGATGCAGTACTTCATCGAAACCGTCGTCGCAACGGCTGATCACGTCGGCAACAAACTCCGCAGCGACAAGAAGATCAAGCTCTCATTCGACGAGTGGAACGTCTGGTACCTCGAGGAGCACCAGGCGTCAGACGAGGTCAACGATGAGTGGCGCTACGCGCCTCGCCAGCTCGAGGACGTCTACTCAGTGGCGGATGCCGTTGTCCTCGGAAACCTGTTGATCACGCTCCTGAAAAACCACGACCGCGTGGCATCCGCTTCTCTTGCCCAGCTCGTCAACGTGATCGCTCCGATCATGACCGAACCGGGCGGCGGCGCCTGGCGCCAGACCACGTTTTTCCCGTTCTCGGTGACGTCACGGCTGGCCCGTGGCGAAGTCCTTCGTCCACGGATCGACGTCGGAACCTACGACACCGCCGTCTACGGCAAAGCGCCGCTCGTCGACGCCGTCGCGACTGCGGACGCTGAATCGGGAACGGGCGCGCTCTTCCTCGTGAACCGCAGCCAGACCGAGTCGATCGAGGTGACCGTCGACCTCGCGTCTCTCGATGTTTCCACGATCACAGAGGCCGTCACGCTTCACGATGACGACGTGTACGCCAAGAACACGATCGACGATCGCGAGCGCGTCGGACTGCGGGAACTGTCCGGTGCGTCGCTCGCCGACGGTGTCGTGACGCTCACGCTGCCTCCTGTGTCGTGGTCGGCTCTCGCCTTCGCGTAGTCGCTCATAGAAAGGGTGTTTACGGACGGGGGCGCCCCCCGGGCCCGGAGGCCCCCCGGAC
>JAZQRG010000049.1:0-1709 GCA_045629445.1 Mycetocola sp.
CCTTGAGGTCCTTCGCGATGGTGACCGTGTCGCCGTCCTCGAGGACGTTGCCGACGGAGTCCTTGAAGACCCGCTCGGTCTCCTGAGGCTCATCCGCGATCGGCGACCACTCATGGGCGCACATCGGGCACGTCAGCAGAGGGGCGAGCCCGACATGAGGAAAACCGGTGGCTCCTCGCGGAGGCTGTCAACTGGTCGACTCACGGGCCCGACCTCGACTGGTTGATCTTCACCGACCGTCGGTAACAGTTTGAGGCGATCGTCGCATTTGGTGTCCCGCGTCTGCTATCTCGATAAACAGCTCTGGCCCGATGCGTCACACCGTTGCATGGGGCCAACCTGCCTAGCGCCAGGCGCCTTCGCCTTGCCTAGATGTTCGGCACAAAACTGGTTCGACGACCGAGCACCCACTTACCGCCCTCGTCGGCGAGGACGAATCTCGGGGTGGGCTTCCGCCGAATCAGCGAGGGGCGAAACTCCACGCGACCTTCGCCGCGAGCATAAGAACGAAGCACACACGCAAGTGCTTGAAGCAGAGATTCCATGTACCCCTCGTCCGCATCGTCGAAGAACACGATTGCGCTCGGGCTCGGGTCAAGGTCGCGGATCCGCGCTTCGAACCACTCATGGGACGCCTCAAGTTCAACGTCGGTACCTCGACCTTCGAACTCCGAGATCCGCGCCCTGTAGATGTGCGGCCCGTCGACCGGCTGGGAATACTCAACTCGCGCTGACTCAGCGAACACGGCAGTCACGACGCGTCGCAACAGCTCAGAGATGTCGATACCCGGTCCCTCCACGCTGCAATCCTTTCATCAGACACGGCACCGCCCGCGCGCTTCTTGTCTGGGCCGCGTCCTTTCACGGCGTGGCGTACGCAGGCGGCCCGTGCATTCCGACGCGATTTCGACGACGCGTCTATGAAGTTGGGCGACTCTGACCTAGCAGATGGTCGAACTCTCGGATGACGTCTTGGACAGCTGCTGCGATTTCGGCGTTCCAGCGTTCGGAGGTGGGAGTGAACTGGGTCCAGTGGTCGTCGTGGAGGTGGCTGAGGGTCAGCTCACACGTTCCCAGGCTCCTGTTGACGTTGATCCAGAGCTCAACGCTAAGCACACCTTCGTAGGAGTTGCTGGAGAGTTGGAGGTCCGCGGGAACGTGCTCGTAGAAGTCGGCGGTTTCCGCCTCGTAGAGGACCGAGGTGGTCGTTGACGGGCTCCAACCCTGTTCACCAAACCAGAATCCGTAGCGCTGCAGCACCGGGCCCGCAATGTCGTGGACGGCTCGCTGGACCTCGTCTTGCGCACGTTCGGAGGCTTCGGCACGTTCACGACGGGCTCGGCGCCTGAAGAAGTCCATGCCTCATGGTGCCGGAGGAGATGGCCGCCATACCGTCGATCCAACAGTTCTCATGCCAGGTCATCAAAGGTTGCGAGTCACGTCGTTGCGCTCGAGGTCGCGCTGAGCCTATAGGGACGGCCGAGCCGGCACACAAGGCTCATGAGGCATTCCCCCGCGTGTGTCGCACCGGTTCCCGCCGCTCCCCGATCCTCCGTTATCAGAGGCTCCGACCGGCCCTCGAAACCCGCACTTTCAGGCGCTCAGAGGCACGTGTGACTGAAATTCTTGCGGACTATGTGCGGACTGGGGAGACTCGACCCCCCCTCTGAACTGCGCAAACGCGCCGATTCACACGTTGAAGCGGAACT
>JAZQRG010000050.1:0-7857 GCA_045629445.1 Mycetocola sp.
CGACCTGCTCCGCACCCTGTACATCTGGGAGGGCGGCATCGCCATCTTCGGTGCGCTCATCGGCGGTGCGATCGGCGCATGGATCGGCTGCCGGATGACCGGCATCCGGTTCTGGACCTTCGCGGATGCCGTCGCTCCCGCGTTGCTGCTTGCCCAGGCATTCGGGCGGTTCGGCAACTACTTCAACCAGGAGCTGTTCGGCACACCGACGACGCTGCCGTGGGGCCTTGAGATCGATGAGTCCAACGCCGCGTGGCCGGAAGGGCTCCCGCCTGGAACCCTTTTCCACCCGACCTTCCTCTACGAAGTGATCTGGAACCTCCTCGGCGTTGCCGTTCTCCTGATCCTCGAGCGCAAGTTCCGCCTCCAGTGGGGCAAGGTTCTCGGCCTTTACCTCATCTGGTACGGGCTGGGCCGCACCGTATGGGAGTCGATCCGCGTCGACCCGAGCGAGGTCTTCTTCGGCCTTCGCGTCAACATCTGGGCGGCACTTCTCGCGATTCTCGTCGGCGTGATTATCCTCGTCGTCCAGTCACGCCGGCACACCGGATTCGAACCGAGCCCGTACGTCCCCGGGCGTGAATGGGCCGGAAGCGACGCCGGTGTACAATCGTCACACACGGATTCTGACTACGTGGATATCAGCGAGCCTGAGTCCCCAGCCGTCGGATCATCAGAGACCGCCGCCACAAGCGAGATCGGCTCGAAATCCTAGGATTGCCACTACCCGGCTGCTTCTAACCCCCCGCGCGGTTGCCCGTGAGTTCTCGAAAGACAACTCAGCCCAATGTTGGGCGGCGACGCGCTCATTTACCCAGGGCCACTGGCGTCCCCGCGATCTTTAGGACGGTAATCGATGGAGCCCAGGCCCACCTTTTCACAGTTCAGCCTTGTTCCTCCCGCTCAGGGTCTCTACAACCCGGCACATGAGAAGGACGCCTGCGGCCTCGCCATGGTCGCGACGCTCCGTGGCACCGCAGGGCACGACATCATCGTGTCGGCCCTTGACGCGCTGCGGAACCTCGAGCACCGCGGCGCGATCGGTTCGGACGCCGGCACAGGGGACGGCGCCGGGATCCTCACCCAGGTTCCAGACGAGTTCTTCCGCGCGGTTGCCGGCTTCAGCCTGCCGCCGAGCGGCGAGTACGCCGTTGGCATGGCATTCCTGCCTTTGGACGCTGATGCCAGAGCCGAACTCAAGACCGGGATCGAAGAAATCGCACGCTCCGAAGACCTCCGGGTTCTCGGCTGGCGAGAGGTGCCCATCGACCCCACCCAGCTCGGCAAGCTCGCCTCCGCGGCGATGCCAGCGTTCGAGCAGCTCTTCGTCTCAAGCACGAGAACAACGGATGCCGGCAGCCCGGTCGCTGGGATCGCTCTCGACCGCCAGGCCTTCCGGCTTCGCAAGCGTGCCGAGCGCGAGCTCAACGGTTACTTCATCTCACTGTCCTGTCGCACCGTCGTCTACAAGGGCATGGTGACGACACTGCAGCTTGAGCCGTTCTATCCCGATCTCAGCGACGAGCGCTTTGCCTCGAAGCTCGCCATCGTTCACTCGCGCTACTCGACGAACACCTTCCCGTCCTGGCCGCTCGCCCAGCCGCTGCGCATGATGGCACACAACGGTGAGATCAATACCGTCGAGGGCAACCGAAACTGGATGCGCGCGCGCCAGTCTCAGCTGGAGAGCGAATTGCTCGGCGACATCAAGCCGCTGCTGCCCATCATCACGCCAGGCGCGAGCGACTCGGCGTCGTTCGACGAGGTGCTCGAGTTGCTCACCCTCACCGGCAGGTCGCTGCCGCACGCCATGATGATGATGGTGCCCGAGGCCTGGGAGAAGCAGACCGGCCTGCCTCAGGACCTCCGCGACTTCTACGAGTTCAACTCGATGCAGATGGAACCGTGGGACGGCCCGGCCGCGCTCACCTTCACGGACGGAACCCTCGTCGGGGCAACCCTCGACCGCAACGGGCTCCGCCCTGGTCGGTGGCTCGAGACCCATGACGGCCTTGTCGTCCTCGGCAGCGAGATCGGTGTCCTTGACATCGCCCCCGAGCGCATCAAGCGAAAGGGCAGGCTTCGTCCAGGCAAGATGTTCCTCGTCGACACCGAAGCACAGCGCGTCATCGACGACGAGGAGATCAAGTCGACTCTCGCGGCCTCGAAGCCGTGGGGGAAGTGGCTCGATGCTGGCCGCATCAACCTCACCGATCTGCCCGAGCGGGAACACATCGTTCACACTCCGGCGTCGGTCACTCGCCGTCAGCGCACCTTCGGATACACCGAGGAGGAAGTGCGGATCCTGCTCAAGCCCATGGGCCAGAACGGCGCAGAGCCGCTCGGCGCCATGGGCTCAGACACGCCGATCGCGGCGCTGTCCGACCGGCCACGCCTGCTCTTCGACTACTTCACCCAGCAATTCGCGCAGGTCACCAATCCGCCGCTTGACTCGATTCGTGAAGAGGTCGTCACCTCCCTCAAGCTCGGACTCGGTCCCGAGCGCAACCTCCTCGCCTCCGGTCCCGAGCACGCCCGTCAGGTCGTCCTCGACTTCCCGGTGATCAACAACGATGAACTCGCCAAGATTCAGCACATCGATCCCGCTCACGGTTCGCGCACCACAACAACCATTCGCGGACTGTACCGGTTCGACGAGGGTCCCAACGCCCTGCGCGACCGGCTCGACGCGATCTGCGCCGAGGTGGATGAGGCCATCGACGCCGGAGCGCACTTCATCGTTCTGAGCGACCGCGACTCGAACAAAGACCTCGCACCCATCCCATCACTGCTCCTCCTCGCCGCCGTGCACCACCACCTCATCCGGTCAGAGAACCGGCTGAAGGTCGGACTCGTTGTCGAAGCGGGCGATGTCCGCGAGGTTCACCACGTCGCGACCCTCATCGGCTACGGCGCATCCGCCGTCAACCCGTACCTCGCCATGGAGACGTGCGAGGATCTCGTCCGCAGCGGTGTCATCACCGGTGTTACCGCTGAGCAGGCCGTCCGCAACGTCATCTACGCGCTCGGCAAGGGCGTGCTCAAGATCATGTCGAAGATGGGCATCTCAACGGTGTCGTCCTACGCCGGCGCGCAGTGCTTCGAGGCCATCGGCCTCAGCCAGGAGTTCGTCGACAGGTACTTCACCGGAACCGAATCGACTCTCGGCGGCGTCGGGCTGGACGTCATTCAGGCGGAAAACCTCAAGCGGCACGAAGCGGCGTACCCGCTCAACACGGCAAAGAACTCGCACGAACGGCTCGAAACCGGTGGCGAGTATTCCTGGCGTCGCGACGGCTCACCGCACCTCTTCAACCCGGACACGATCTTCCGGCTGCAGCACTCGACCCGTACCCGTCGCTACGACATCTTCCGTGACTACACAAAGCTTGTCGACGACCAGGCCGAGAGCCTGATGACACTGCGCGGACTGTTCCGCCTCAAAACGGAATCCCGCCAGCCGGTTCCGCTCGACGAGGTCGAGTCGGTGGAGTCGATCGTCAAGCGATTCTCGACCGGTGCGATGAGCTACGGCTCAATCTCCGCTGAGGCGCACGAGACACTTGCGATCGCGATGAACCGGCTCGGAGCGAAGAGCAATACCGGCGAGGGCGGCGAAGACACCGACCGCCTGCTCGACCCTGAGCGCAGGAGCGCCATCAAGCAGGTGGCGTCAGGCCGGTTCGGGGTCACGAGCATGTACCTCACCCACGCAGACGACATCCAGATCAAGCTCGCGCAGGGTGCAAAGCCAGGCGAGGGCGGGCAGCTCCCGCCAACGAAGGTGTACCCGTGGGTCGCTCGCACCCGCCATGCAACAGCGGGTGTCGGGCTCATCTCGCCGCCACCGCACCACGACATCTATTCGATCGAAGACCTCAAGCAGCTCATCTTCGACCTCAAGCGCGCCAACCCTTCGGCACGGATCCACACCAAGCTGGTCAGCCAGTCCGGAATCGGTGCTGTCGCCGCAGGCGTCGCCAAGGCACTGTCGGACGTCATCCTCGTCTCCGGGCACGACGGCGGCACTGGCGCGAGCCCGCTCAACTCGCTCAAGCACGCCGGAACACCCTGGGAACTCGGCCTCGCCGAGACGCAGCAGACGCTCATGCTCAACGGCATGCGCGATCGCGTCGTTGTCCAGGTCGACGGCCAGCTCAAGACCGGGCGCGACGTGATCATCGGCGCGCTGCTCGGTGCCGAGGAATTCGGCTTCGCGACGGCACCGCTTGTCGTCTCGGGCTGCGTCATGATGCGCGTGTGCCACCTCGACACCTGCCCCGTCGGCGTCGCAACCCAGAACCCTGTGCTCCGCGACCGCTTTACAGGCAAGCCCGAGTTCGTGGTGAATTTCTTCCAGTTCATCGCGGAAGAAGTGCGCGAGTATCTTGCGGCGCTCGGATTCCGGAGCCTGCAGGAAGCGATCGGGCACAACGAGCTCATCGACACAAACACGGCGATCCAGCACTGGAAGGCATCGGGTCTCAACCTTGAGCCCATCCTTGTCGGCCCCGAGTTCACCGAGGACGAACCGCGCACCCACGGCCGCGACCAGAAACACGATCTCGACAAGCACTTCGACGTTCGCCTCATCGCTGAAAGCCGCAACGTGCTCGAGCACGGTGGAACCGTCTCGATCAACCTGCCGATCCGCAACACTGAACGCGCTGTCGGAACCATGCTCGGCCACGAGGTCACCCTCCGCTACGGCGAAAACGGACTTCCGTCCGGCTCGATCGAGGTTCGACTCACCGGTTCAGCCGGTCAGTCGTTCGGCGCCTTCCTGCCGAGCGGAATCACCCTCCGCCTCGATGGCGAATCCAACGACTATGTCGGAAAGGGCCTCTCGGGAGGCGAGATCGTCATTCGTCCGCAAAGGGGGAGCGCCTTCGCGCCGGAAGAGAACGTCATCGCCGGAAACGTCATTGGCTACGGAGCAACACAGGGCACCATGTTCCTGTCCGGCACGGTCGGTGAACGGTTCCTCGTCCGCAACTCGGGGGCAACAGCCGTCGTCGAGGGTGCTGGCGACCACGCGCTCGAATACATGACCGGCGGTCTCGCCGTCATCCTCGGCGAAACCGGTCGAAACCTCGGTGCTGGCATGTCTGGCGGCACGGCGTACGTCTATCGGCTCACGGCCGAGAAGGTTAACCGAGAAGCACTCGCAGCAGGCGAACTGACCCTGTCGCCCCTCGGCAGCGCCGACCTGGAGATCGTCCGCGACCTCCTCGAGCGACACCACACCGAGACCGGTTCACCGCTCGCGGCCCGGCTTCTCGCCACTGGTGAGTCAGCACTTGCCGAATTTGTCAAAGTCCTGCCCCGCGACTACGCAGCCGTACTGCGTACCCGCCAGGACGCGGTTGCCGAGGGACTTGATCCCGACGGTGACGTTGTCTGGGGCCGAATCCTGGAGGTTACCGGTGGCTGATCCGAAAGGCTTCCTGAAGGTCACGGAACGCGAACTGCCCAAGCGCAGGCCCGTCCCGATCCGTTTGATGGACTGGAAAGAGGTGTACGAGCAGGGCGACCCGACCCAGCTTCGACGCCAGGCCGGTCGGTGCATGGACTGTGGCGTTCCGTTCTGCCACCAGGGCTGCCCGCTCGGCAACCTCATCCCTGAGTGGAACGACCTCACCTGGCGCGGCGACGGCAGGCAGGCGATCGAACGCCTGCACGCCACCAACAATTTCCCCGAGTTCACCGGCCGGCTGTGCCCTGCGCCGTGCGAAAGCGCGTGCGTCCTCGGCATCAACCAGCCGGCAGTGACCATCAAGCAGGTCGAAGTCTCGATCATCGACCAGGCGTTCGCGAACGGCTGGGTCGACTCGCACCCGCCGGAGAGCCTCACCGGCAAGACGGTCGCTGTCGTCGGCTCCGGGCCTGCCGGCCTCGCAGCCGCCCAGCAGCTGACCCGCGCCGGTCACACCGTCGCCGTCTATGAGCGTGACGACCGGATCGGTGGCCTGCTGCGTTACGGCATCCCGGATTTCAAGATGGAGAAAAAGCACGTCGACGCCCGTCTCAAGCAGATGACGGATGAGGGCACCAGGTTCCGCGCCGGTGTGAACATCGGCGTCGACATCAGCTGGGACGCGCTGCGCTCCCGCTACGACGCTGTTGTTATCGCGACGGGCGCGATGGTTCCCCGCGACCTTCCGATCCCCGGCAGAGACCTGAGTGGCGTGCATTTCGCCATGGACTACCTCGTCCAGCAGAACAAGGCAGGCGCCGGCGATGACGTTCCCGGTCAGATCCTCGCTGAGGACAAGCACGTCGTCGTCCTCGGAGGTGGAGACACCGGAGCAGACTGCATCGGAACCGCGCACCGCCAGGGCGCAGCGAGTGTGACGAACCTCGCTATCGGAAAGCAGCCGCCGACCTCGCGTACCGACGCTCAGCCGTGGCCGATGACTCCGACCCTGTTCGAGGTTTCCAGCGCTCACGAGGAGGGTGGCGAACGCCAGTACCTCGTGTCGACCGTCGAGTTCCTCAGCAATGAGTCGGGAGAGGTGCGCGCCATCCGCGTGGCCGAAACCGAATTCGTCGACGGACGCCGCGTGCCGAAGAGCGGCACCGAGCGCGAGATCCCCGCTGACCTCGTTCTCCTCGCCCTCGGCTTCACCGGACCCGAATCGCAGGACCTTTCCAGCCAGCTCGGTGTTCCGTTTGACGGTCGAGGCAACGTCGAGCGCGACGGCGAGTACGCCACGAGCGAGCCCGGCGTTTTCGTCGCCGGTGACGCCGGTCGTGGCCAGTCGCTCATCGTCTGGGCGATCGCCGAAGGCCGTGCGGCGGCAGCAGCCGTCGACAAGTACCTCGAAGGTTCGACCGAGCTGCCTGCACCGGTCCGCCCGACGGACCGCGCCATCGCGCTCTAGACTTGGACCAGCGTGTCCATCCCGCCTCTTTCTATCCCGCCAAGAAGCAACACCCGCCAGAGCGCGCATGCGCAGAAGCACGGAGAACGACACAATGAGACGAGCTAAGATCGTCGCTACCCTCGGGCCGGCAACCGCCAGCTATGAGGACATTCGCGCCATCATCGACGCAGGCGTCAACGTGGCGAGGATGAACCTCAGCCACGGCACCTACGACGTCCACGAGGGCGTTTACGCGAACGTGCGCAAGGCCGCAGCCGATGCGGGCAAGCCCATCGCCGTGCTCGTCGACCTCCAGGGCCCCAAGATTCGCCTGGGCAAGTTCGAGGGCGGCCCGTACCACCTCGCCAAAGGCGACATCTTCAAGATCACGACGGAAGACGTCCTCGGAACCAAGGAGCTGTCGGGAACGACCTTCAAGGGACTCCCTGACGACGTGAAGCCCGGTGACTTCCTGCTGATCGACGACGGCAAGGTCAAGGTCAAGGTCCTCGAGACCGACGGCGTTGTCGTCACAACCGAGGTCATCGTTGCCGGAGCTGTCTCCAACAACAAGGGCATCAACCTCCCGGGTGTTGCCGTCAACGTCCCCGCGCTCAGCGACAAGGACGAGGCCGACCTCCGTTGGGGCCTCAAGCTCGGCGCTGACTTCATTGCGCTGTCCTTCGTGCGCAACGCCGAGGACATTAAGCGCGTGCACGAGATCATGGACGAGGAAGGCAAGCGCCTCCCCGTCATCGCCAAGATTGAGAAGCCGCAGGCGGTCGACCACCTCGAAGAGATCATCGAGGCCTTCGACGGCATCATGGTCGCCCGAGGCGACCTCGGTGTGGAGCTTCCCCTCGAAGCCGTTCCGATCGTCCAGAAGCGTGCCGTCGAACTGTGCCGCCGCATGGCCAAGCCGGTCATCGTCGCGACCCAGATGCTCGAGTCAATGATCTCAAGCCCGATTCCGACCCGCGCCGAGACCTCG
>JAZQRG010000051.1:0-25607 GCA_045629445.1 Mycetocola sp.
CTAACCCGTCACTTTGTGAACAGCGGCACGAACGGATTTTCGGACGGGATCTCGACGAACTTGCCGTCCTCGAACATCATCGCCGGGGCGTTCAGATTGGAGATGCGCGGGAACTTTCCGCTACCCAGGGTCTGCGGCTTGGTGAAGTCCAGCGGAGGAAGCAGGCCGCCGGTCTCGGAGTTGCTGGTCGCGATGAGCGCGTCGACGAGCTTGGCCCGATCCACCGGACCCGCCTTCTTGACGGACTCAGCGACCAGGTTGACCGCTGCGTAGCCGATCGCCGAGCTGTCGGAGATGGTCTCTTTCGTGCCCAACGCGTCGATCGCCTTGCGGAACTCGGTGTAGCCGTCCGAGAAGTGATTGACCTGGCCGCCACTGACGTAGATGTTCTTGCCAAGGTCACCCAGCTGGTCGTCCAGCTTGGCCTCGTCGTAGGAGCCGGCCGGAACCCCGAGGAGACCTTCGTACCCCTGCTGGCGGGCAGCCTTCACAACGACAGGAATCTGCGTCTCGGTCAGGGCCAGGAGGATCAGCTCGGGGTCGCCCTTCATCGCGGCCTTCACCTGAGCCGACGGGTCAGAGGCGTCCGGCGGCAGTCCCACCGAGGCCGTCAGCTGCTGTCCGAGCGGCTCGAGTGCGGAGTTGATGACACCCTCGATCTGGGCGCCGGCCGGGGTGCCGTAGTAGATCATCGCCTGCTTCTTGATGTCCAGCAGCTCGACAGCCGCAACTGCGCCGCCGGCCGGGGCCAGAATGCTCAAGCCGATGGCATAGGAGAGCGGGTCCTCGAAGTCCGCGGGACCGTGCGGCATCACGCCCACGGCTGGAACGCCGGCCTTGCTGAGGATGGGGACGATCTGCTCTTGGTAGGTCGTGTTACTGGCGACCGTGGCGATCACAGAGTCGTCATCGGCGGCCTTTCTTGCACACTTCGTGGCGGTGTTCGGGTCGTTCTCGGTGTTGCAGACCACGAGCTTGAGCGAGTGTCCCTCGACCCCACCACCGTCATTGACCTGGTCCACAGCAGCCTGCAGACCTGCCTCGATAGCCTCCTCCACGCCGTTGCGATCCTGAATGGAGTACAGAACGGCTTGCGGCCGACCGTCCCCCTCGTCGTCCGAGTCGCTCGAGCCACAAGCCGTCAGCACGGTCAGCGAGAGGGCCAGGCCACACGTGGCCAGCGGCCAGCGTCGCGCCATCGTTACCTTTGATCGCAGATCTGTCACTTGAGTTGCCCTTCGAGTACGCAGCCACTTCCGCGGCAGGAAAATATGAGGTCCATCACACTTCGACATGACGGTATCGATATTCGACCGATCAGTCAATACTCAAACGGCACGGCACGTGGCCCTTCGGCGACGACCCTTGGTGCCTGCGCGATGGCACTCGAAGAATGAGCCTTCCCTTTGCTCACGATCGAGAAGGGATAGCCTTGGCGACTGAGTATCGATCCGCAGGTTGCCTTTTTTCGGGCGAGGGTCTGTGGAAGGCGCAGATCGTCAAGCGGGTGGGCGTCTTGAGGAGCATCGTCGCTAAGCGATGGCGTCGGCTGATCCGCCGTACTCGAGGCGGCCAGCGCACAGCGACTGCCGGATGACCGACGTCACCGCTGCCCTCGAGCGAGCCCAGGTCCGCCTGCGCTCGGAGGTGCCATCGGCAACGGAGGTGACCGTTCGCCATCTCGCGGACTACGCCACCGAGTCCGGGGCGTGAACATAGGGGCCGCCTTCATGACCACGACGAACGACCGTGCCGAGATGGACAAACAGGTCGCGTACCTCGTTAGGGTGCTCAGAGCACTACAGATGCCTGAAGCGGGGCACGCCTCGCCGACCAGGTCCGCGGCGCCAGCTGACCCATGCACCGTCTGGTAGCTGCCTTGAGCAGAGACGTTCCACCCATCGAGCTCGATCAGTCGGACAACACCTCACCGCGAGGCACGGCGATTCCATCGCGCCCTCATGACGCCCTCCAGAGACCTCGGGCCGATTTGTGTCGCCTGGGAGTTAATCGGTCGAAGCTGGTCATTCGTAGTCGTGAAGGACCACGGTTGGCCCGGGGAGGCCCGGGCCAACCGTGTCCAACCCATCACTTTGCGAAGATCGGAATGAACGGGCTGTCTGACGGGATCTCGACGAACTTGCCGTCCTCGAACATCATCGCAGTGACGTTCAGGTTGAACACACGCGGGAACTTTCCGCCACCCAGAGCCTGCGGCTTGGTGAAGTCCAACGGAGGAAGCATGTTCCCGGTCTGAAAGTCGCTGGTGGAGTTGAGGGCGTCAACGATCCTCGCCCGATCCACCGAACCCGCCTTCTTGGCAGACTCAGCGACCAGATTGACCGATACGTAGCCGATCGCGGAGCTGTGGGAGATGGTCTCCGCCGAGCCGGACGCGTCAATCGCCTGGCGGAACTCGGTGTAGCCGTCCGAGAAGTGATTGACCTCGCCGGGGCTGACGAAGATGTTCTCGCCAAGGTCACCGAGCTGGTCGGCCAGCTTGGCCTCATCGTACGACCCGGCCGGAACCCCGAGGAGACCTTTATACCCCTGCTGTCGGGCAGCCTTCACCACGACCGGAATCTGGGTCTCCGTCAAGGCCATGAGGATCAGCTCCGGGTCGCCCTTCATCGCGGCCTTCACCTGAGCCGACGGGTCAGAGGCGTCCGGCGGCAGTCCGACCGAGGCGGACAGCTGCTGTCCGAGCGGCTCGAGTGCGGAGTTGATGACACCTTCGACCTGAGCGCCCGCCGGCGTGCCGTAGTAGATCAGCGCTTGCTTCTTGACATCCAAGAGCTTGACCGCCGCGACTGCGCCACCCGCCGGAGCAAGAACGCGCGGCGCAAGGGCGTACGAAAGGGGATCTTCGAAGTCCGCGGGACCTTGCGGCAACACACCTACGGCCGGAATGCCCGCCTTGCTGAGGATCGGGACGATCTGCCCCTGGAAGGTCGTGTTGTTGGCGACCGTGGCGATCACGGAGTCGTCATCGGCCGCCTCTCGTGCACACTTCGTGGCAGTGTTCGGGTCGTTCTCGGTGTTGCACACCACAAGCTTGAGGGAGTGTCCCTCGACCCCACCGCTGCTGTTGACCTTGTCGACAGCAGCCTGCACGCCCGCCTCGATAGCGTCCTCCACACCATTGCGATCCACGATGGAATACAGGGTGGCCTGCGGACGTCCGTCCCCCGCGTCATCCGAGTCACCCGAGCCACAAGCCGTCAGCACGACCAGCGAAAGGGCCACGCCGCACGTGGCCATGGGCCACCGCCTGGCCCCCGTTGCCTTCGATTGCAGATCTCTCACTTGAGTGGCCTTTCCGGTATGCGGCCGCATCTACGGCCGGAACATATGAGGTCCATCACACTTCGATGCGACCGTATCCACATCCGACCGATCAGTCAATACTTAACCTTTCAGTTCCGACCGGTCACAACCCCACGCCCCGACGCCGCGTGCGGCGCCGTCCCGCGCCATCCCAGGGGACCCCATTCAGACCCGCCTGGGTCGTAACGCCGGCGGGGTCGCGAGAGCGCCTGTAGCGCGTCGCACGGCCCGCCACCGGCGGCCTTGCGCGCCCCACTTCTGCGGCGCTGCACGTGCCCGAACGACGAAGCCCCGCAGTTCGCGAAACTGCGGGGCCCGTCGTTGTTCGCCGGCGGCGACGCTCCCTGCCCAAACCACGACCTGGAGGGCAGAGCTCTGTTTACGTTGTCGAGCTAGTCGACCGGGGGCACGATGGGGGTGGCGTCCTCGGACGTGACGAAGGTCCGATCTGTGTCCCGTTCAAATCCTGACTCTCGCCATTCTGAGCAGATTCGGATGTACTCGAACGGACCGCCACCGTAGGCGCCGGCATAGATAGTCGGTTTGCCCTTCTCGCCCTCGTTGTTGAAGTAGCCCGGAGTGCACTCCTCCTCGAACTTGGATCGGTCGATGGACTTGGCTTCCATCTCAGCGGCCCACCAGTCCTCGGCGTCCTGATGGATGTCGAAGGACTCGATGCCCTCGTCGAGGCAACGCTTGATCAGGGCCCCGACATGGATGCCCTGCTCCCCCAAGATGTGAGGGACGTTGGTCGTGAGCCCCGAGTGCGACTTGTTGCCCACGATGAACATGTTCGGGAACCCACGCGAGTAGATGCCGTGCAGCGACTTGCACCCGTCGGCCCACTTGTCGGCAAGACTCAGGCCGCCCCGCCCGTAGATCTCGAACTCCCCCGCTTCATACGTCGGGACACCGACACGGAATCCGGTGGCGAAGATGATGCAGTCGACGTCATAGGTGACGCCGTCGAATTCGATGCCGGTCTCGGAGATTCGATCGACCCCGCGGCCGTCGGTGCTGACCAGCGTCACATTGGGCTGGTTGAAGGCCTGCAGATACATGTCGCTGTACAACGGGCGCTTGCAGGACCAGTTGTACCAAGGCTTGAGCTTCTCGGCAGTGTCCTTGTCCTTGACGACCTCGTCGACGCGAGCGCGAATCTCCTCCATCTTCTCGAAGTCGGCCAGCTGCATGAGCTCCTCGCGATCCACCTGCGACTCATCATCCTGGGCGGCAGCCATCAGATTGCCCAGCCGGGTCCACAGATCGGTCCAACGGTCGTTGACGAGGTCCTCGTCCTGCGGCAACCCGATCAGAATCGAGGTGAAGTTCTCGAGCCTCCTGCGCTGCCATCCCGGCTCGAGACTGGCAGCCCAGTCCGGATCGGTCGGCTGGTTGTCACGAACGTCCACCGACGAAGGCGTTCGCTGGAATACGTACAGCTGCTCAGCAGTCTCGGCAAGCATCGGCACGGCCTGGATCGCCGTCGCGCCCGTGCCGATGATCGCAACCTTCTTGTCCTTGAGCCCGTCCATGCCCCCATCCGCAGTGCCACCGGTGTACGCGTAGTTCCACCGGCTGGTGTGGAACATCTCCCCCGTGAAGTCCGTGATGCCCTCGATGCCGGGCAGCTTCGGCTTGTGCAGCCCGCCACTGCCCAGAACGATGAACTTCGCCTTCATCTCGTCATCACGGTTCGTCTTGATGATCCAGCGAGCGAGGTCTTCGTCCCACCGCATCGAGGTCACCTGCGTCTGGAAACAGGCCTGCTCATAGAGGTCGAAGTGCCTGCCAATGGCTCGGCAGTGCGCGAAGATCTCCTCGCCCCGGGCATAACGCTCAGTCGGCACGTAGCCGAGCTCCTCGAGCATCGGCATGTAGATGTACGACTCCACATCACAGCGCAGACCCGGATACCTGTTCCAGTACCACGTCCCGCCGAAGTCTCCGCCCTTCTCGATCACGCGGATGCTCTTGATCCCTGCCTGCCGCAACCGCCCGGCGGTGATCAGTCCAGAGAACCCTCCACCGACAATGACCACTTCGACCTCATCGGTCAACGGTTCGCGCGTGAATCCGGGCTCAACGTACGGATCCTCGGCAAACACCTCGAACTGCCCGGTCATGTCGATGTACTGACTCGCACCGTCCGACCGCAGTCGTTTGTCGCGCTCCGCGAGGTACTTGGCGCGCAGCGAGTCCGGATCGAACTCGATGTCGGTGAGATGAACGCGAGTTTCCGTCACGCTGCCTCCTGTAGTCATGTGCGGGTCGGACTTCTATTGTACGACCGGTCGGTCTATGAGTCTACAGCATGGTGAGCACCCTCACACCTTCCGGCCCGCGGCCGCGGCCGCGGCCGCGGCCGGTTCATCATGCACGTTCGCTGTGCGAACGGAGTCGAAAACGGCAGCAGCCCGGGCATGACAGACGATCCGGACCGCCTGGTCGCGATCAAAACCGCCAGCAGTGGGAACGGCTCGCGAGTGCGGCGTTCATCGCGGGGCGATCCCCGGGGCCGCATGCCAAATGCCCTCGAACGCCAACCGCGGGCATTCGAGGGCAGAAGGGTCGATGAGCTGCCGCTCACCCGCCCAAGGCGGGCGGAGCTATCCGAGCTCAGCGGCAGACCCTCGAACGCCATGAACGGTGTGGGACGTGAGCCGGCGCAGTACTGCCGGCTGACGTCCCGGCGGACGTCGAGGTGGGTCAGGTAAGGGTCGCTGTCTTGCCGTTTCCGATCTCGACCACCTGGCCGGTCAGCACGCCGGGGTCCAGGACCAGGTACATGACAGCTCTCGTGGCGTGCTCCGACTCCAGGATGGGGAACTGCGTGAGCCCACTGTTGGTGGACAGCGCCTTCAGCTCCTCGACCGTGGCGTGCGGATTGTCCGGCATGAAGAGGCGAGCGGTCGCCTCGTGATAGAAGATGTCGCTCGCCAGCGTGCCCGGGCAGATCGCGTTCACGGTGACACCTGTACCGGCCACCTCGAGGGCCAACGCCTTGGTTAGCCCGATGACCCCCCACTTGGCGGCGACATAGTGAGGAAGGTTCGGGGACGCGCTTCGTCCCGCCGTCGAGGACACGGTGATGATCCGACCGAAGCCTTGCCGCTTCAGATGGGGAACGGCGGCTCGGAGAACATTGAACTCCCCGGTGAGATTGGTCGAGAGCACCGTGTCCCACGCTTCGTCCGTGCAATCCTCAACCGTCGTGTAGTGAAGGATCCCGGCGTTGGCAATGACGATGTCCAGGCCGCCGAGCTCGCGAATTGTCTGCTCGATGGCGCCGTTGACGGCACTCGAGTCGCGAACGTCGCCGACGACGGCCAGGCAGCGGCGACCCTCCTTCTCGACCATGCGGGCTGTCTCTTCGAGATCACTGGGCGTCGCCAGACTATACGGGAGACCCGCCACATCAGCCGATATGTCAAAGAGCGCTACGTCGCACCCCTCCTTGGCCAGCGCAACGGCGTGAGATCGCCCCTGCCCCCTGGCTCCTCCGGTGATGAACGCGACGCGTCCTTCTAGAAGTCCCACCATTTTCTCTCCCTCAGCCTTCATTGCCAGTCATTTGACCATCTGTCATCACGCTGAGCGAACACACCCACTGGCGCCAAACGCTCAGCCAATCCCGAACGCGCTGAGCTACATGTCGGGATTCAGATCGACATCGCCGTACCGCAACGTCGCGCGCTTGAAGATGACGGAACTGATCTTCCACTCATCGCCGAGCTTCACGTACTTCTCGAAGTAGAGCCCGGTACCGAGAAACGAGGGGAACTCTGATTCGGGAGGATACCGAATGGTGTCCACAACCCGGCAGAGACCGTCGGCGGTCTCGGGTGAGGTGAAATCGACCTCCAGCATGAATCCCAGATGAAAGGTCGTTCCGTTGTCCTGCTTCATGCGGGTGCCGACTCGGGTTACATAGTCATCACCGCCCTTGGCAATGAAGCCCACATTCGGTTTCGTGGGGTGTGACCCCGTGTAGTCGAAGTGGCAGTCTTCGGTGAAGACCTTGGTCATCTCGTCCCATTCCTGGGCATCCAACAAGCGGAAGTATCGAGCCTTCAGATTCTGAATCGCATGCAGATCCTGCCACGTGGGCTCTGCGGGAGAAATGTCGGACATGGTACCTCTTCCTTCATATGGGAACGGTGATGCGGGTGGTGAAGCGGGTCGGCTCAGATGCTCACGACCCCTCGCCCCAAGGACCAGCCGCCATCCACAGCGATGGTTTGCCCGCGAATGTAGGAGGCCATCGGCGAGACCAGGAACAACACCACCCTCGCGATGTCATCGGGCTCGGCGAGGCGCCCGGCCGGGATGCTCCGCACCAGCGGGGCCAGCGCCTGACGAGCCAGATCCATGCTGGCCTCCGGCCCACCCAATCCTTTGGCAACCCCCTCTGTGAGAACGGTTCCAGGATTGACGGCGTTCACGGCGATGTCGTGAGGACCCAGCTCGACCGCCATGTGCCGAGTCAGCGCCATGACTCCGGCCTTGGTCGCCGCGTAGGTCGCCATACCGCTCATCGAGGAGGGCATCAAGGCCTCCGCAGATGCGATGTTGACGATGGCACCGGGATGCGATTCGGCGCGCAACGCGTTGCTGAAGGCAACCGACATCAGAGCCACGCCACGCAGATTCGTGCTGTAGGTCTCGTCGAAGAACTCCGCGGTCATCTGCGGCAGTGCGGCATGCGGATAGATGCCGGCATCGTTGACCAGGATCGACGGCAGACCGAACGGCTCCGCAGCTGCCGCCACGACATCTGCGTGTGCATGCGGCTCGGACACGTCGGCGACGACGGCCGCTGCCCCTGGCACCGCCGCGGCCACGATCGATGGCGTCTGTGGATTTCGGTCCACGACGACGACCTTCGCTCCTGCCTGGTCAAAGCGACGGGCGATGGCCTTGCCCATGCCAGATGCGCCGCCCGTCACGATGGCCACGCGGCCCTCGAGGCTCAGCGAGGCTGACAGATCCATGGTCACTCCTTCATCGGCAGGGGCCATTGCTGGCGACGCTCGTCGGGCATGTACCGACCGATCCATCGTAGTGACGGGCGTTACACCCTGTCAATGCCTCGCGGACCACAAACCCGGGGCGCGAGCGGCCATCGACACCGAGGTCCACCGCGCATCGAGGCGCAGAACGGCCGTGGCGCGACGACCAGTTGTACTGACCGATCCACGCTAGTATCGTCGTGGCCGGTGTCACCCCCCTTTCTCACCAGGAGCCGCTCCGCATCATGCACGACAACGATCACATCGAGACGGTGTTCTCCGAGATCAGCAACTGGGGTCGGTGGGGCGTCGACGACGAACGCGGCACGCTGAATCTCGTGTCGCCCGAGGTCGTGGTCCAGGCAACGTCGCTGGTCACCGACGGCGAGCTCGTCGCGTGCGGCAGTATGGATCTCGTCGCGACAGCCGCCAACCTGTCACCGCCACAGCACCACATGCTGATGGCCGGAGACACCGCACCCTCCGGCTACGGTCAGGCGCGCGACTACATCGGCATCGCGCCGCACGGCCCGGCGACGACACACCTCGACGCGCTGTGCCACGTGTTCTACGACGGTCGCATGTACAACGACCGCCCCGCAGGCCTCATCACCTCGACCGGAGCACAGGCCAACAGCATCGACGCCGTGGCGGGTGGCGTGGTCACGCGTGGCGTGCTGCTCGACATCCCGGCCGTGCGCAACGTCGACTTCATCGAGCCGGCCGATCTGGTGCACGTCGAGGACCTCGAGGCCGCCGAGGCCGCCGCAGGCATCCGGGTCCGCCCGGGCGACGCCCTCATGGTGCGGGTCGGGCGTCACCGCCGCCGCGAGGTGCGGGGCGCCGGCGTCGAACGGCTCAATGGTGTGACGAACATGGCCGGGCTCGACATCGACTGCCTGCCGTGGCTGCGTGATCGAGGGGTCGCACTGCTTGGCTCGGATGCCGCGCACGACGCTCTGCCGTCCCGCTTCTCGAAGGCGCGAGCCCCCATCCACATCGGGGCACTGGTCTTCCTGGGGCTGCACCTGCTCGACAACGCGCGGCTCGACGTCCTCGCCGAGACGTGCGCCACCAAGGGTCGCTGGGAGTTCCTCTTCACGCTCGCCCCCCTCGACATCGCCGGTGGCACGGGATCGCCCGTCAACCCTGTCGCCATCTTCTGACCCGAAAGGACCCCGTGAACACCCAGTTGCTGCAGGGCAAGGTCGCCATCGTCACCGGTGCCGCCGGAGGCATCGGAGCACCCATCGCGGAGGCGTTCGGCGCCGCCGGCGCCAAGGTCGTCGTGTGCGACATCGGCACGCAGATCGACGGCTCCGCACCGTCGTCCGGTCCCGCCGACGAGGTCGCCAACCGCATTCGGGCGGCAGGCGGCGAGGCCGTCACGAGCTTTCGCTCAGTCTCCACGATGGCCGGCGGCCAAGGTATCATCGACGATGCCCTCGACGCCTTCGGCCAGGTCGACACGATCGCCCTGTGCGCCGGCACGTTGCGACCGGCCACCATCTTCGACATGACCGAAGAGGACTGGGACAGCGTCATCGACTCCCACCTCAAGGGTCACTTCAGCGTCATTCAGCCCGCTGCCCGGCTCATGCGTGACCAGCAGGGCGGCACGATCTTGACCTTCACATCGTCGGGCGGGCTCGAGGGCAACCCCGCGCAGCCCAACTACTCCGCTGCCAAAGAGGGCATCATCGGGCTCACGCGAGCGGTGGCCCTCGAGCTCGCACCCTATGCGACGTGCAATGCGATCTGGCCGAGCGGCAAGTCGCGCATGACCGACCTGATGGCCCCCGCGGGTCGCGAGATGCCCGCCGCCGATCGGGTCCCGCCCCTCGCGGTGTATCTGGCCAGCGACGCCGCCCGCCACATCACGGGACAGGTCCTCAACATCCGCGATGATCGGGTCTCGCTGTTCCCGCAGCCCCGGCCGTCCAGGGTCGCGGTCCGCGAGGGGGGCTGGACCGCCGAGGCCCTGGTCGACGCCTGGGACGCCGCGATCGGTGTCGACCCGCTCGCGCGCTACGACCGCTACGCCGCCATGTCAACCCCATCAGCGGGACACTGACCGACGCGCATTCCGTCAGCCCGGGCTCACCGACGTCGTAGAGACGATTGCGCTGACGGCCGCCTCACGCGAGGTACCCGCTGTCCGGTCGCGGCAGCCACGTGCTGGCTGCTGCAGACAGATGTCAAGCGGGCGCGTGATCGCCAGCGGCGCGAAGCTCGTCACGACCGGTGTCGACCTGCTTCTTGAGCTCCGCAAAGGAGATGTCTGATGCAGAGAAGCCCTTGAGGAGGGTTCGTGAATAGAACTGCGAGAGACGTTCGACGGAGACGTCAGGCTCCGTCGCCACCCAGTGGTAGGTGTGGTTGTGCACGTTCAGCCAGGTCAGGGTCGCCAGCCTGAGGTCTTCGACGTCGAACAGGCCGTCGTCGACGCCTTCGGCGATGAGGTCGGAGATGTACTTTTCGAACTCCTCGCGTTTGGCCCGAAACTTGGCGCGCTCATCGCCCTGAAGCTGGCGGTGCTCGTGCAAGAAGACCCAGACGTGATCGGCGTGCTCAACGATGAGACGGAGCAGCAGTTCGGACATCAGTACGAGACGGGCCGGAGCGGTCACGTTGAGGCGGAACACGTCGGCGGCACCGGTCAACAGGGGATCCATCACCCGGTCGTGGATCGCGGACAGGAGCGCATCCTTGGACTTGATGTAGTAGTACAGAGCGCCTCGGGCGAGATTGACCGCTTCGCCAAGCTCCGCAACACCGGTGGCGGCGTAACCGTTCTGGGCGAACAGGTGCGCGGAGGTATCAATGATGCGCTCACGCGTCTCGTCGTATTGAGCAGTCCTGTCAGCAACGCGTCCTGCCATGTCTCCTCCAGTTGCTCCGACAGTGCCGCAAGTCAGCCACCTGCGGAGCGCCCTAGATGACCGAATCCATTAGACCACACGGTCGACGACCGGGCGGTACATCTCTTTCAACTTATCCGACGCGCCGCCTCGGCGGACCAGATGACCGGACGGGGTGGCCTCGCGTCCCGCGGAAGCTTCCGGCAAAAATGCCCGTGCCGGACAACTTTGCACGCCCATCCGAGTATGTGACAATTGTGTACAGATCGAACGGTACAATTGCGTGACGCGTCACCGACGCGTGTCAGATGACGACAGAAGGTGTGACGTGACGCAGACAACGCAGTTGGCTGGCGCGGCGGTCTCGACCGCGGTCGAGGAGACCGGACGGCTCGACGTCATCGTCAACAACGCCGGACTACTGCGTGACGGCGTGCTGTGGAAGATGACCGACGAGGACTGGGACCGTGTGCTGTCAGTCCACGCGGGCACGTTCCGCGGCACCCGAGCGGCGGTTCCGCACTTCCGCGCGAAGGGCTATGGCCGCATCGTCAACGTCACCTCGTACACCGGCCTGCACGGCAACATCGGACAAGCCAACTACGGCGCGGCCAAGGCTGGGATCATCGGGTTCACCAAGACCGCCGCCAAGGAGCTCGCTCGCTTCGGCATTACGGTCAACGCGATCAGCCCGAACGCTGAGACCCGCATGATCGCATCTGTCCCCGACGACAAGCGTGCTGAGCTGAACGCCGGCATCCCCATGGGCCGCTTCGCCGACCCGGTCGAGATGTTTCGACGCGGTCGCTTTCCTGTCCTCGACGGAGGCGGGCCACATCACCGGGACCGTGCTACCCGTCGACGGCGGACTGTCGATGTGAATACGTGCAAGACAAGAAACCGAATCGGCATCAAGACCTAGGAGCACACCGTGGACAGCGATCAGCTCACCCTGACCTCCCTGTTTGACCGCGCACGTCGGGTCTTCGGCGACCGGACGATAGTTTCCCGCATCGACGGCGGCGAACTGACACTCACCTACACCGAGTTGTTCGGCCGAGTCGATCGTCTCGCACACGCTCTGCGTGGCTTGGGAGTTCAGCCGGGTGACCGCGTCGGAACAATGGCTTGGAATCACCACCGCCACCTCGAGCTCTACATCGCTGTCACGATGACGGGGGCCGTGTTGCACACGATCAACGTACGACTCTCCGCTGACCAGGCAGTCGAGGTGGCCGAGCACGCTGGCGACGTCATCGTCTTTGTCGACTCCGACCTCACCGAGCTGCTCGAGGCGGCCACGACGCTGCCCGACCTCCGCGCCGTCGTGCGGATGGGCCAGGGGCAAGCACCTGACGGTGTGGTCGACTACGAGACTCTGCTCGCCGACCAACCGGCGACGCCCTTCAACTACCCGCAGTTGCGCGAGGACATGCCCGCTGCAACGTCGTACTCCTCGGCCACGACCGGCACTCCAAAGGGAGTCGTCTACAGCCACCGAGCCATGTACCTTCACTCGATGATGCTCGGTCTGGCCGACACCTGGGGCATCAGCGAATCCGATGCAATCCTGCCGATTGTTCCGATGTTCCACGTCAATGCGTGGGGTCTGCCGTTCGCGGGGGTGTGGATGGGAGCGAAACTCGTCCTTCCGGGGGCGCGCCCGACCGCGACCGCGGTGCTGGACCTGATCATCGATCATGACGTGACCTTCGCGGCAGCCGTGCCGACCGTATGGATGGACGTGCTGCGTTTGGCCCGCGAGCGGGACGAATCCTTGTCCTCGTTGCGGTTGCTGGTCTCCGGCGGCGCCCCGTTGCCCCGCGCCTTGCTGGTCGACGCGGACGATCTCGGGCTGCCGATGATCCACTCCTACGGCATGACCGAGGCATCCCCGCTCGTGCTGGTCGGTGCGATGCGCTCCGACGCGCCAACCGACGAGGCCCGCATGGAACTACGCCTGCGGCAGGGCTACGTAGTGCCCGGCCTTCACTTTCGGGTCGACGATCCGGAAGGGCAGGAGGTGCCATGGGACGGCATCACGGCGGGCGAACTGAAGCTGCGTGGCCCATGGGTCGCCGAGGAATATGAACGTGACTCCCGCAGCGCCGACGTGTTCATCGACGGCTGGTACCACACCGGTGACATCGTCACGATCGACCGGCGGGGGTACCTGCAAGTCGTCGACCGGGTCAACGACCTCATCAAGAGCGGCGGCGAGTGGATCTCCTCCATCGAGCTCGAGGACGCCTTGATGAACCATCCCGCCGTCGAATCGGCCGCAGTTGTCGCGGTGCCCGACGAACGGTGGCAGGAGCGACCGAAGGCTTACGTGGTGCCACGTGCCGAGATCGACACCGAAGCGCTACGCACGCACCTCGCCGACCAGTTCCCCAGGTTCTGGGTGCCCGACGTCATCGAGATCATCGACTCGATACCGCTGACCTCGGTCGGCAAGTTCGACAAGAAGTCATTGCGGTCGCTGTCCGACCGCGGATGACCTGTCGGTGGCGGCGTCCTTTCACACCCTCCGGTTCCCGATTTCGGCCACGTCGCTGAGGTCGCGGCGCGCGACGCGGCCGCGGCGGATGGCCCACACGGGGTCTGACTCGTCGCGTGTGCCGAACGTGTATTTCTCCGGCCCTCCGAGCCTCTCGGTCATCTCGTTGACGGTGTTCCACTCATCGGCGAGCACGCGCTCGACAATTCCCCACCGTCCCTCACGTCGCTCGAGCCGGTCGACATAGCGTCCGGCACGAATGCGCAGGAATCGGTCGTCGCCGCGTGCGATGTCCTTGATCGCCATGAAGTAGCTCTCGGCGAATGCGGTGTCACCCTCGATCTCGACGAGCTCATTGCCGATGAAGTGCATGCCGCCGTACGGGCTTCGGCCCGCCAGCTTGACGAACAGGGGGGCGACGTCCTCGGCAGCCACGACGAAGTCGCCGTGGTCGTCGACGCCGCCCTCGTGGTAACAGGACGCAATCAGGGCCTCGTCGCCGCGGTCGCACCCGCGGCAGTAGCGCATGAGCAGGTCGTGGATGTCTTGCTTGTCGATAGTCTCGCGGATGCGACGTTCGAGCTCGTCGTCGACGGCCATGGTGTCCTTCCAGGTGTGTCGCGCGACAGCAGATGTGCCGCGGCGTCGAGTGACCGGCTTCCTCCGACGTCGGCCAGCAGGGCGACGCCTTGAGACGGTCCGATCAGACCCCACCCATTCCCGCAGGGTGTCGCCCTGGCGCGACAGTCTGGCACTTCATCGATGGTTCGCAGTGTTATGCCGGCCACTCCCCTTCGATACCAGATGCTGATTCCGGTACCATCATAAACAATTGAACGATCAGTACATCGGGCCGACCCGGTGTAGGCACAGCGATCCGGGACCGAGCCAGCGCGAACGATTCTGACTACGTCGACCGGCCGACAAAAGAGGTAAGCGATGACGAGAGCAACCCCGGAACTTCGGGTCGGTATCATCGGGGCCAGCGCAGGCCGGAGCTGGGCGTCGCGCGCACATGTGCCCGCGATCGCGGCCATCGACGGCATGGTCCTGACTTCCGTGGCGACGTCTCGATCAGAGACCGCGAACCTGGCCGCCGAGCAGTTCGGCGCCCGCAACGCCTTCGTGGGCACCGAAGATCTCGTGACGAGCGATGATGTGGATCTCGTGGTCGTTGCGGTCAAGGTGCCCCACCACCGAGAGATGGTGGAGCAGGCGCTCGCAGCAGGTAAACACGTGTATTGCGAGTGGCCGCTGGCCGTGAGCGTCGAGGAAGCTGAACACATGACGGCGCTGGACCGCGGTCCCTCACGGGTCGCGGTGGGGTTGCAGGCTCGATCGAGTCCCACACTGCGCTACATGCGCGACCTGATCCACGACGGATATGTCGGCACGGTGGAGAGCGCCTCGGTCACAGCGTTCTCGGCCCGCGGCGCAAAGCCGGTACCGCCCTCGATGCGCTACCTGTACGACCGGACGCGCGGGGGCAACTTCTTGACCATCGAAGCTGGGCATCTCCTCGATGCGATGGCCTTTCTGCTGGGTGAGCCCGTCGAGGGACGGTCGATCCGGCCGATCCGACGTCCCGAGCTGGCAGACACCGAGGGCGGCGTCTTCCACCCGGACACCCCGGACACGCTCACCGCCGTCATGACCACACCGTCGGGCGCCCCGTTGACGATGCACGTCGCACAGGGTGTCGAGGCGCTTCAGCGCATCGACATCTCGGTCATCGGATCCAGCGGAGCGCTGACCTACGCAACTGACACGCCCGGTGGCATCCAGATCGCTGCGTCGACCCTCCAGGGTGCCTCCAGCGTGTTGGGCTCCCTGGAGCCGCTCGAGACGCCCGCGTCATACAGCCGAGTCTCACTGACGGACCAGCCCTCGGCGGTCAACGTCGCTGAGGCGTTCTTCGCATTCGCTCAAGACATCGCGGACGGCACCAAGAGCGTCCCTGACTTCGACGACGCACTTGCCCGTCATCGCATGCTCGCTGACCTGTACTCCTCACCCATCTTTTGAGCGCGTCGGCTTCGCCGCGCAGCGGGACGACCACTGCGACGTCGTGGAGGGATCTTGGCCCAGCTGCACGGCATGAGCGTGCAGCGAACCCGACCCCTCCTAGAGGGCTGTGTCGAGTTACAAGAGTCTGCGCGAGGAGCGACCCGACCACCCGACAGCACGGTCCCGAGGCAGCCAAGCACTCCCCCTGATGACCTACCGAGGCGGCGCCGTTCTCCGCGCCATCACCACCTGGCCACGCCGACAAAGAGTCCTGCCCCTAGTGCTGCACCCGAGGAACCGGCGGCAGCGCGAACTCGAAGTCAGCCAGCGGCTCTCCTTCCCCGTAGGTGCCCAGGAACAGATCCGCACCCTCGCTGGTGAGCACAACGTTGTCGCCGTGCCACACGTCAGCGCGCTGGTCATCGGGTCTGACATCTGCCGTGGCCAGCGTGACGCGACTCGCCGGGCCCAGGCTCAGGCGGAAGTCGGTGACCGACACCAGCGCCCGATCTCCGTGCAACGTCACTCGCGGCTGATCGACCTCGAAGAACAGCATGCCGGAATGCCCGCTGAAGCGAACAGACCCGTAGAACCGGATGTCCACGTCGTTCGAGAGACGAGGTATCCCGGAGAACTGGCCCAGCGCAAAGGTGAAATCGCTGTTCTCGGTCACGTCAGCACCGTCACCGAGGGTGCAGCGCCCATCCGGCAATGCCTGGACGTACTCGAGGAACCGGCGATGGATTCCCCATCGCAGCTGGTAGAGCGGTGCGGGTTCCGATGAGTCAGCCACGGCGAAGCACGACTCTCTTGCAGTATCTGGAGGTAGCCATCGCCTAGAGGTCCAGCACCAGTCGGTCCGAGAGGGAACGACCCACGCACACCATCATGGTGTCTCCCTCTTCCTTCTCCTCCTCGGTCAGGAGCGTGTCGCGGTGATCCGGGATGCCTTCCAGCACCCGGGTTTCGCAACTCCCGCAAAAGCCCTCTTCGCAGGAGAAGGGCATGTCCGTGCGCACCTGCCTGATGACCTCGAGCAGTGACTGGTCGCCGGGTACGACCAGTGTCGTGCCGGTACTCCGGAGCTCGACGACGAACTCACGATCGCCCTCCTGCACAGCCTGCACGACCATCGATGGATCCGCTGCAAACCGTTCGACATGCAAGTTCTCGCTGGCTCCGATGCGCGCACAAGCCTGTTCAACCGCCGCGATCAGCGGTTCTGGCCCGCAGCAGTAGATGGCGACCGACGAATCCCAGTCCTTCAAGAAGCTGTCGATGTCGAGGCGTCCCATTTCGTCCTCGGGCACGATCGAGACGTCCCCGGACGCGATGACAGCGATGTCATCGACGAACGCCATCGACGTCCGCTTCCGTCCACCGAACAGCAGACGCCAGGGCTTCTGCGCCTCCCCCACGGCGCGCATCATGGGAATCAGGGGGGTGATACCGATTCCGCCACCGATGAACAAGTAGCGATCGGCCTCGACGAACGGGAAGTGATTGCGCGGCCCCCGGATCGAGAGTCCCGCGGTCGCAACGTCGAGCGTGTGCATCTCCTGCGACCCGCCGCGACCTTCCGTCTCTTTGAGCACGGCGATCTCATACACGTCCGTTGTGCCCGGATCGCCACACAGCGAGTACGGACGAATCAGGCCCGAGGGAAGAACCACATCGATGTGGGCACCCGGTTCCCAGGCGGGCAGCTCGCCTCCGTCTGTGCGTTCGAACGCAAAGAGGACCACATCGTCTGCAACTTCCTGCCGAGTACGCAGATGGACCTCGAATGCTGTCGAGCCAGAGGTTGACGAGTTCAAGACATGCTCCTAGTGGTGTGGGTCATCTGCTCCTGGGATGCCCAGGCGGGCGTGTACAGACGTACGCCCTCTCCGCCCGCCGTGCCGTCGCAAGGACGTGCACGACGTCCAATTCAGGGTGGCCGGCTATCGGGTCAGGGCAGCACTCGTTGGCCGGGAGTAAAGGTGACATTGAGCGGAGACCAGCTGCGAAGAGTGAAACCATTGAGCGACGGTGCTGGCTTGTCGGCATCGAGGCGGAAATCACCCATGCGTTCCAAGACAGCGGTGATTGACTCTTGGATCTCCGCCCGCGCCAAGGCAGCGCCGACGCACGTGCGCGGACCGAAGTTGAAAGCGAGGTGGTCCTTCGGCGACTTGCGGTCCAGGTCGATCGAGCCCGGCGTCGTGAACTGGGCGGGATCGCGATCAGCCGCGGCCAGCATCGGAACCAGGACCTGGTCCTTCTCGACGGGCGTTCCCGCGAGGTCGAACGACTCGTTGGCCTTCCTGGGGCGGAAGTGCACAGGACCATAGAGCCGAAGGGACTCCTCCACAAAACGTGACATCAGATCTGCGTCACCTTCTGCGATCCGCGCTTTCAGCTCTGGATCCCGGAGCAACAGGTACAAGGCGTTGGTGATCGCGAGCGTGGACGTGTCGGTGCCCCCCAGGAACATGTTCCTGATGTGGCCGACGACATCCGCCTCGTTCCAGTCGTCGAGGATCTCCGCGCCGTCCCGCCACAACAGGCTGAGCAGATCGTCGCCTTGTGCGGACTTTCGCGCCTCGACGTGCGGCATCAAGATTCGATTGAGCTCGCGGCTCGCCGCTTTTGCTTCTTCGACCACGGATTCGTCTTGGATGAATCTCTGATCGAAGAACTTCACGGTCTTGTTCAGCAGGCCTTGGACCCTGTCGATCCATTCATCGTCCTGCCACGGCAGGTCGAGAGCTGCCGCTACCGCTCGCGGCGGGATCTTTGAGGCGAACTCGGATACCAGTTCCGCGTGGCCTCGCTCGATGATCGAGTCGATCGTCTGGTTGATGAGGGGGCGGATGAAGGCCGTCCGGTACTTGTCGATGCGTTCGGGATTGAATGCCCGTAGCCACCAACCGTGCATCCGGCGGTGGTCCTCGCCCTCGAGATACTTGACGGTCCGCGCACTTCCCGATATCTCGACCATCGTCGTCATGTCGTCGGCATCGACCTGTCTGATGGTCTTCATGTCACGGCGAAGTAGCGTCTTGCACGTCTTGAAGTCCGAGACGAGCCAAGCCTTCATGTCGTCGTCCCACGTCACGGGGCCACCCTCGTGGAGGCTCTCGTAAAACGGCGTCGGGTCGCTGTTCTGGGTCGAGCGAAGCGTAGGCATGGTCATACTCGTACTCCTTATAGCGTTCAATACTCAGAGACAGACGGCTGGCCCCTGAGCTGCTCGTCACAATTATACTTTATTAGACCGTTCGGTCAATACAAGGATCGCCGCTCATCGTAGGGGACCACTCCCCCACTCAGCGGCAACGGCGGGATTCGCCCAGGGCACAGCGGTCGACGTGCGATGACGCGACCCCACCGCTGAAGGCGTCCTCGAAAGTCAAGGACGCCTTCAGCGCATAGAGTTGGTCCGCTGATGGGCGGGTCCGTGAATTTAGAGCGATGCGTTCGACTTGGGGGCGTCCCATGACAGCCACAGCTCGCTCACATAGCTCACCACCCCGGTGCCCTGAACCGGGACGGTGCCCGGCTTGACACGAAACTCCGGGATGCGCTCCAGCCAGGTCTGGAGCCACACCTTGACCTCGCGCCGTGCAAGTATCGCACCGGGGCACCGGTGCGTCCCGTTACCGAACGTCGCGTGCGGGATCGGCGCGGGGCGATCGAAGTCGACGGTCATAGGATCGGGAACCGTGTCGTCGTCGAGTCCGACCAGCGCGTTGGCGCCTTGGATCTGGTCGCCGGCCTTCAGCTGGACTCCGAGGAACTCACAGTCCTCCCGCACGAGCCGCCCGTTGTTCGACACCCCGTGTCGACGCAGGAGCTCCTCGATCGCGTGGTCGATGAGCTCCGGCTCTTCGCGCAGACGACGAACGTGGTCAGGATTGCGAGCCAAGAACATCGCCACGAACCCGAGCAGGTTCTTCACGGTGTCGAGACCGGCGCTCAGGAGGAAAGCGCCCATCCCCACCATCGTCTCCCGGTCGAGCGGCTCCCCCTTGACCTTCGAGTTGATGATCTTGGTCAGCAGGTCGTCCCGGGGGTTGGTCAGGCGATCGTCGACAGCCTCCTCGATGTATGCCTTCAACGCGAGGCGCGCCGCCAGGATCTGGGCCGGATCCGGATTGCGCGCGATCGCATCGGCGTGCGGAAGAAGCTGCTCACGATCTTCCAGGGGCAGGCCCATCATGGTCAAGAAGACCACGATGGGAAGCTCCGCGCAGAACTCCGAGACGAATTCGCATTCTCCCCTCGGCAGCATCTTCTCAATGGTGTCGACCGCCACCTGCCGCACGGTGTCCTCAACTGCCGCGACCACCTTCGGCGAGAACGCCGGCGAGACAATGAGGCGGAAAGGGGCGTGGTCCGGTGGGTCCAGATCGATCGGAGGCGCCGGATAGGGCCGGGTGACCATCGGGATCAGCAGCCCCCTCGTCGAGAAGTTGTCATCCATGATCAACGCATTGATGTCCTTGGCGCGCGTGATCATCCACCTCCCGCCGTTTCGCGGCGTCCAGAAGATCGGCGGGAACTCGGTCTGGATCCGCTTCCACGCGTCGTGGACTTCCTCGCCCTCCTGCTGCATGTCGAAGAGGTCGACATCACGAACCAGCGATGCCGGGACGTGATCGGGACGCTCAACGAGCATTGCATCGGAATTTGTGGTCATGTGGTCTCCTCAAAATGGCAGGACATCAGTACTGGCTTGCGGGCGTCTCGATCTCGATACCGTCGAGATCCTCGGTCATCACGATTTGGCAGCTCAGACGGCTGTTCGGCCGCTCGTCGATCGCACACTCGACCATCACCTGCTCCTCCTCCGTCACCGGCGGCACCAGGTCGGCCCAGGCCGGAGCGAGGTAGACGTGACATGTGGCGCATGTGAGCTCTCCGCCGCACTCGCCGACAATGCCGCCCAGCCCGTTGTTGAGAGCGGCGCGCATCACCGACTCGCCTGTCTCGGCATCGACGCGAGTGACGTCACCTGAGCTGTCGGTGAAGACAATTTTGGGCATGAACGTTGTCCTTTAGATGTGTTGATGAATGTCGGCGAGGCCGAGCCGATCACCGAGCGACGCCGTCGCCGGTGCCGTGGCGCACATATCGGGCAGCGCCACATCGGGGTCCGACAGTAGCGCCAGTTCAGGGCGAGCAGCCCGGGCGATGAGGGCGCGTCCTTGGGCGAAGTCCTTCGGACGGTTCACGCAGTCGAGCGCGATCAACGTCCCGTTGCGCAAGTAGGCAAGGGTGAAGGACCGGGCCTTGAGCTCGCCGCGAACGACGACCTGATCATGTCCTTGGCACAGTCCGATGGTCTGAAGCTTCAGGTCGTACTGATCGGACCAGAAGCGGGGCACCGGTCGAGCCGCGGGCTCATCGTCCGTGCTGCCGATGATGGCGCGTGCAACCACCGCCGCTTGGTCCACCGCGTTCTGGACAGACTCCAGTCTGATGTCCGCCCGGGCGAGCTCGTGGTACTGAACGGCACAGTCGCCGATCGCGAAGATGTCCGGCACCGTCGTCCTGCAGCGCTCGTCCACCACAGCACCCATCGGCCCCGCAGCATCGATCGCCCGGAGTGGCTCGACCTCAGGCGTGATCCCGATACCGACGATGACTGCTTCGGCTGGGAGCGTCCGCCCGTCGGTCAGTCGAACGCCACTCACGCGCCCTCCGCTGCCTACCAACTGCTCGACACTCGCGCCGAGCTCGACCCGGACGCCATGAGCGCGGTGCTCGTCCTCGAAGAATCGCGACAGAGGCTCGCCGGCCACGCGGGCAAGCACCCGGTCCGCGGCCTCCAGCACCGTGACGTCCAGACCTCCTCGCTTGGAAATCGCCGAGGCCGCTTCCAGACCTATGTACCCTCCACCGATGACGACGAGCCGTTTTGTGGTGTCAAGGTCAGCGGTCAGGCGATCGATGTCCGCGCGGGTTCGGATCGTGTGCACGCCCAGAAGCCCGTGTCCGGGGCAGGTCAGTCGGCGCGGTGTGCCTCCCGTCGCCCATATCAGGCTTCCGTAGCCATGCTGGGCTCCAGCGTCGGTGGTGACGGTCCGAGCGACAGGATCGACACGCACGACGCGCGCGCCACGCATCATGTCGACGCGCGCCGTCTCCCAGAAGGCGGCAGGGCGAATCAACAGCTTGTCGAAGGTTCGCTCACCCAGTAGGTACTTCTTGGACAGCGGCGGACGATCGTACGGCAGTTCGTCCTCGGCGCCGAGCAGCGCGATGCTGCCGTCAAAGCCTTGCTGTCGCAGCGCGATCGCGGCGTGCGCACCGCCATGCCCTGCGCCCACGACCAGCACATCGTGGTGGGCGACACCCAGAGACACGCTCATGAGCGCTCCTTCGTCGTTAGTGGGGTTGATCATTCTCGAGGACTACTGTCCCCGCTTCGCCGAAGCGGAGACCCGGTCATCCGCGAGGGGTCCCCTAGACCACAGCAGAGACCTGATGACGGCCGCCCCTTCAGCAGTGTCCAGCTTGCTGCACTACATATCGGGATTCAGGACGGACATCGTCATATCGCAGCGTCGAGCGTTTGAAGACGACGGAACTGATCTTCCAGTCATCTGAACGTATGTGTTGCTCAGACACGTCGGCGACGACAATCGCTGCCCCGGGCACTGCCTCGGCGACAATCGATGGCGTCTGCCCAGACGCGCCGCCTGTCACGATAACCACGCGGTCCGCAAGGTCCAGCAATTCTGACCGAGTCATGATCGCTCCTCCGTTGGCAGTCACTCCTGGCCCTTCTGGTTGTCGTGTACCGACCGATCGAGTGTATGTGGCCCCGGCCACAGTGTCAATGCCGCGGACCCTGGCGAACGAGGGGTCGCGTCGCCTGCTGATATGCGCGGTCCACGGCCGCGCTGGCGATGGCCGAACGTCCCCTCGTCCGCCGAGAATGAGCCGCCCACGGCAGCGCGAACGCGGTCATTTCGCGAGGGACACTCTCGTCGGGCAAGCCGTTCCCCGCCGAGGGAAGTCACTCGAGCAGCTGGAGTCCTTCGAGGGACCCTGCTTCGCGCCAGTTCTGGAGAAGGTCCCACATCTCGATGGGATTGCCGCTCCAGGCGACATTCTGCCGCGGATGCTTCGCGACATCGCCCTCGTTGTTGTAGCGCCCGGGAGTGCAGGCCTCGAGGAAGGCATCGCGGTTGGGCGCCCGCTCCACGACCCGCTCGACCCACGCTTCCTCTGCGGCGGGGTCCACATCGAATCCGTCCAAGTCCCGACGGCGTAGCTCGGACACGATGTAGGTGACGTGACGAGCACTCTCGTGAGTCGAGTGCGCGACGTTGGCGGTGACTGTCGACTGCGACCTGGTGCCCGGCATGACAAAGAGGTTCGGGAAACCGCTGGTCATCAACCCGTGCAAGGTCGAGGATCCGTTCTCCCACTTGGTCGACAACCGTAGTCCGCCTCGGCCCGTGACGTCGAAGCCGATGCGTCGCGTGTATGCCGTGTCGAACTCGAACCCGGTGGCAAAGATCAGCAGGTCCAGGTCGAAGTGCCGTCCGCCGACGAACACCCCGGACTCGTCGACCCGCTCGATTCCGCGCCCGTCAGTGTCGACGATCGACACGTTGTCGCGGTTGAACGCGTCAAGGTACTCGTCGTGGAATCCAGGCCGTTTGCAGAGGTACTGGTACCAGGGCTTGAGCGCTTCGGCCTTGAGGGGGTCCTTCACGATGCTGTCGATTCGCGCACGAATCGATTCCATGCGTTGAAAGTCAGCTTGCTCGCGTGCTGCGGCAGCCTCGGCAGGGGTGAGGGTTCTAGCACCTTCTGGCTGGAGCAAGCCGGCGTAGAGGTCGGTCCAGCCATCGCCCACGAGATCTTCTTCAACAGGCACACCGGCCAGGATGGAACTGAAGTTTCGGCGACGCCGATCCTGCCACCCAGGCTCCTGAAGGCTGACCCAATCCTTTTCGATCGGGCCATTGTTGCGCAGCCCCACTGTGGAGGGAGTTCGCTGGAAAACGTAGACGTTCTCGGCCGATTCTCCCAGCGGAGGGACACACTGGATTCCGGTAGCACCCGTGCCGATGAGCCCGACCGACTTGTCCCTCAAATTGGTCATGGGGGCGTCAGGGCCGCCGCCGGTGTAACCGTAGTCCCACCGGCTGGTGTGGAACGCATGTCCCTTGAATGTCTCGATCCCCGGGATGTCCGGGAGCTTCGGGCGACTGAGTGGTCCGTTTGCGAGGATCGCGTAGGTCGCGGTGAAAGCGTCTCCGCGATCAGTGCTCACGATCCAACGATTGCGCTCAGCATCCCACTCCATGCCCGTGACGGCGGTCTGCAGCAGAGCGTCCTCGTACAGACCGTAATGCTTGGCGATCTGCTGGGT
The DNA here is from genome assembly GCA_045629445.1 of Mycetocola sp. GTDB lineage: Bacteria > Actinomycetota > Actinomycetes > Actinomycetales > Microbacteriaceae > Mycetocola_A. The sequence continues at coordinate 24,085 of JAZQRG010000051.1, forward strand.
GTAGGCCTGGATCTCCGGAGCTGACGCATATTTCATCGTCGGCGTGTAATCAAGTTCTTCCAGGAGCGGCAGATAGATGAGTGACTCGATGTCACACATCGCACCGGGGTAGCGATTCCAGTACCAGACGCCGCCGACGTCCCCTGCGGCGTCGACGAGTCGGACTCTCTCAAGACCCGCCTCGCGCAGGTAAGCACCCAGCATCAGACCGCCCAGCCCGGCGCCGACGACGACGACGTCAACATGATCTCGCACCGGGTCACGACGAGTAGGGGTGACATAGGGGTCGTCGAGGTACTTCGCAAGTTCGCCGGTCAGGTCGGGAATATCGCGCGACGACGTACCCACTCGCTTGTCGCGTTCTTGCTTGTACTTCTCGCGTAGGGCGTCGATTTCGGAGGCTGTGAGTTCTTCCATGTGGCTTTGTGGTCCTTCGCAGTCATGGCGTGTGCACCGGAATAGAAAATAGCCTGCCGGCTCTATGTACCATACAGTCGGTACATCGATTTGTCCCCGATGGGGCGCCGCGGGCGATTGGTTGGCCTACATCAACCGTCGGGATCACGGGCGAAATAGTTAAGTCCCTGTCAGCGCAGGCACAAGACACTGCGAATCAAGATCGAATCGATCGACCGTTTCATCGACGCTCGGCCTGTCAGCACCTGGCGATGAAAGAGACCGGAGCAGCGAACTAACTCGTGGGTCGAATTCGCCTTCGGGGGCTCGACACGATCCGGTCGGTGCAGGCGTTCATCTCCAGCGGTGAGCGTGCGACTCAGGGGAGAAAGCCCTCCGAAGCGTTTTCTGGGGGCCGCGGCGGCGACCCTCACAGTCCCCCGCCACGTCGTTTCGGTCTAGCTCGGCTGATACGAGGCAGGCTCGGGGGCCCCGCGGGCGCGCGCAGGCAGACCCCCGCCCATGGGTTCTGGCGTCGCCGGGCCAGGGGCGGCGATGCGATCCCCACCAGGTCAGCCAGCATGGGCGGAGAGTGGCCCGCCGGAGCCCGTTCCCTAGCGCGTATGGGCCTCTGCAGTCCGCGTCGCGCCCCGTGGGAACCGTGTCTCACTCTTGCACGTATGTTGCACGAAACTGGAAAACAAAAAGGCTCCCGACCGCGTTTCCGCTGGTCAGGAGCCCTTTTCTCACGGTGGGCGATACTGGGTTCGAACCAGTGACCGCTTTGGCGTTAAGGCGCTATATACAGATCCGCCGGACCCGGCCTCGCGTAGAGAGATTGGTCGCGGCGGTTCTCTGTCAGTCCCGTACTTGACGCGTGCCCGCCAACAGGGTGCCCAGAAGCGCGAGTGCGGCTACCGAGGTGGCAGTAGCGATAGTTGCGGCCGCGGAGACAACCGTGACAGTCGCGGTGCGTGAATGTGGCCACAGGTGTCCTTTTTGCGCGCCTTCCGGAGAAAGCCGCTTAGGTCTGGAGGCCCCTCATGGCTGAGCAACAGATGTCGCAGTTTGGCCGGTCTCGTAGGCCGAAGAACATGCCCCCAGAGAGCCGCAGCTCTAGTGCGAAG